>NZAS01000013.1 GCA_002686195.1 Candidatus Pacearchaeota archaeon
CAATGATTCAATTAAAAAATATATTAAAACAGATGTTCCAATTGATATGATTACATCAATTATATCAATTAAAGTTCACAAATTGAATGTAAATATTCATTTAATTGAAGATGAAATGAAAAAGGAAAAGGTGAATGTTGATGGTGAATTGAAAGATGCATTGGAACTTGAAGGTGGAAGTTTAGAGGTGGTTGATGATGATGGTGTGACACATACTGTTACATCGTTGGATGATGCTATAACTTTAGTGGAAAGTGGCAAGGTGTTAAGTTATTTCAAAGATGATGAACCAGAACCAGAACCAGTTGATAATGTTATACCTGTTTCAACGGAGACACCAAAAATGACAAATTGTTGTGAGACATGTGGGGAGGTAACTTGCGTATGCACCAGTTAGTGAAGATAGATAAGGAAGTTTTGAATGCGTTAAGTGTTCTTGCAGAAAAGAAAATTATAGAATATGATGCAGAAAAGAATGAAATTGTTATCAATATGGATGTCAACCTCAAAGTTAGGGGTAAATTTCAAGTTGATTGCGAGGAACATATGGTGCTAAATAGTGGCAAGGGTATTGATCCTGAGTTGAAAGAACAATTTTCCATATGGTTGAATCCAGTTGTAGATAGTAAAGGTGAGATTGTGATTGGTGATGAGGAATACATAGAACAGAGTGAACTTGAATGGCCACTAATACGTTAGAATTTACACTTAAGGATGGTTCGTCGCAAATACTGGATCTTTCAGTATTGGCAAACATATTATATATAGATCTGTACATGGAAGATGGTACTGTTTTACAAGTGCCATTAAGATTCTTACAACTAAGTACGGGTGTGGAATCTTCATTAGCAGAAATACTGACAGCACTTATTACTGTTAATATGAATAATGATAATGTGATGCGTGAGATGGGGTATCGTAGCAATGGTGCGATGGTTGCTCCGTTTTATGCTGATGACAGAGCATTAAATAAGTTAAAATTTAGTAAGACTCTTGAATATAATATTCGTGGTCGTTCTGATGAAATTATTGAGTTGGTAAGTGGAAGTTTACCCAAAGGCATATCTCTGGTAAAGGATGGAGATACATATAAAATCGAAGGGTATGCCAGTGAAGATAACTTTGACCATACGACATTGGAAGAAGTTGAAAAGTTGCACATGCAAAGGCAACTTGAATTCATGAATATAAAGTATACGAAAAGTTTGGATAGTGGTTCTGTTTTTAAAGTTGGTGATTTGGTTATCGACCAAGCAACAAATAGTTTTTCAACTATTGCAAAAATTGAGACTTATAATGTTGGTGAAGAATCTCGGACAAAATTTGTTGTAAATGAGTTTTCGGCCGAAATGGAAACTTTAACTTTTGGTGATTATGAAATAGAGGTTCCTAGTCAATTTGATTACTATAATGGAAGGGTGATTTTTGATGATGATATGAATCCTACAATCAAAGAAGATTGGAAAGGATCTTTCGTATCTACTAATGGGCAAATTGCGGTTTCATTTGATGATGTGAAGCAAGTTATGCCAGTAGAGGTGTCATCCAAATTTGAGAAAGACTTTAATTTCACATTGGGATTGAGAACACCAGATTCTACTGAATATACAGATACCAATGATTATACTTTGAATGTTAGACAGAATTTTGATGGTGTACGGGATAAGTTAATTCCAACAGAAGAATTACCTATTCAGACAGAATTTGATGCGGTTACGGGTGATTCTTATGTTTACTATTTTGGTGATACTGATAAATTTGTACCAGCCGCAACTTGGTATATGCCATTCAGAAAAACTAGTGGGGATTCGGCAAATATACCATTAGTATCGGGATTTATGAAATACGGTGAAACTAAAATAGATGCTAGGTTGGGGTTTCAGTTGAGAACCAATACAGGCGTTATAAGGGAAATAGAGTTACTAGGATGACAGAAAAAGTTGAAAAACCAGATACAAGACCAATAGCAGTTTGGGGAAATATTGATAGTCCACATGGTGCTTTTCTTCCAGGCCCAGCAGTGCTTCCATCTGCACCTTTGGGGTATACAACTGGAGATGCAAAAAACATGTTTTCTGCGTCAGGAAATGTTAAGATAGGATGTAAACATAAGAATTTAGGGGTACATAGGCAATTTGATGTTAGAGTACCACACATTCAAGCATCACCACCATATTCACCAGAGTTATTTATTAATGCAGGGGCATATAATGGTGGTTTAATGCCCCATACTAAGAGTGGTAGCAAAACGGTTAAAACAAATGGTGTTGAGACTGCGAGGGTGGGATCACCTGTCATTTGTTCATCGAAAATCATGACAGGGGTAGGATCAGTTAAAATTGGAGCATAGGATATGAACTATTCAGTTACAGAAAAGAATACCACTAAATTTCAGAACAGGCAATTTATAGATCTGGATTTGAATTTCAAAAGAAATCCGATTACTAATGATGTTGTATCCAAGAAGGGCCAGAATGCAATCAAACAGAGTATAAAGAATTTAGTCTTAACTCGGATTGGTGAAAAGTTATTCAATCCAATTGTTGGATCTTATGTCTACAATTTGTTGTTTGATAATATCGTACCAGAGACTACCATTGCATTACAAACCAGTATAGAGGATGTTATAAATACTTATGAACCAAGAGCAATAGTCAATCAAGTAATGGTTGATCCAGATCCAGATAACAATGGATATTTAATTACATTAATTATATCCTTTGTCAATTCACCAGAACCAACAGCAGTAGAATTCTTTTTAGAACGGTTGAGATAATATGCAAAATAGTAAATTACGAATCACCGAATTAGATTTTGACAAGATCAAAACCAACATAGTTGATTTCATGAAGAAACAGTCTGAATTTTCAGACTATGATTTTGAAGGTGCTGGTTTATCCGTCTTAACCGATGTTCTTGCCTACAACACACATTATATGTCTTATTATTTGAATATGGTTGCTAATGAAATGTTTTTGGATAGTGTTTCGCAACGTTCATCGGCAGTATCCATAGCAAAACATTTGGGATATGTTACGCAGTCCACAACGGGGGCAGAAGCAACTGTAACATTAAAATGTGTTACTGCTGAAACAGCAATAGACAGTCCAGCAACTATAACCATACCTCAATATACCAAGTTTACTATAAAACTGGATGATGTATCATACATATTTTACACTCTAAAGTCTTATACGGCCACCACAGATGACACAGGTGCAAATCGAACTTATACGGCAACTGGTGTTAAGTTGAAACAGGGTAAGCAGGGTACGATAGATTTTGTGGTCAACCAAACAGGGTTTGAGGAAAAATACATTATACCTGTTGATAATTTAGATACATCGACTTTGATCGTCAAGATTAAAGATGCAGCCAGTGATGGAACATATGATCTCTGGACGTTATACGAAAATGTGACCAACCTAACCAGCACATCCAAGAATTATTTTTTACAGGAAGTCGAAGATGGAAAATACGAGATCTATTTTGGTGATGGTGTTCTTGGGGCAAAATTAACACAGGGTAATGTAATTACAGTCGAGTATTTGACCAGTGAAGGTGCAGTGGCAAATGGTGCAGGGAATGATACGGCAAATCCATTTACAATTGCAACAGCATTATCTTACAGTAGACCAGATGCTGGTACAACGGGTACAGTCACACCTACTATAGAAGCAACATCAGCCGCAACGGGTGGTACAGTTGCTGAAACTATTGATTCCATTAAGTATAATGCACCAAAAGCATTCAAAACTCAAGATCGTGCCGTTACACTTGAAGATTATAAGTCAATAGTAATTAATAAGTATACAAATGCCAGTTCAGTTTCTGTTTGGGGTGGAGAGGATAACGATCCACCTGATTATGGAAAGGTCTANATTGCAATTAGACCAGTTACAGGTTTGACTTTGACTGATGTATCNAAGGAAGATGTTAAAACTATTTTGAATAAGTATAAGGTATTGGCAATCACACCAGTTGTNTGTGATCCAGATTATACTTTTGTNATTGTTGATACTANAGTCAATTACAATTCAACTACATCACTGATTCCAGCAGAAACTATGAAAGAGAATGTTACTACGACTATAAAGGACTACAACAACAGTACTTTGAATAAATTTGGTACGATATTTCGGCATTCTCAACTTGTAGGTTTGATTGATGATACTGATGATCNAATACGGAGTAATGTTACTAAAATCAAATTGAAAAAACGAATTAAACCCACATTAGGCAAACTTCAAGGTTGGGTTGGTAAGGACACATTAAAATATGGAAGTGCTATAGTTAAGGGATCAATTACATCCGACGAATTCACAGTTTGCAACAATATATCCTATGGTGGGAATGTGATTTTCACTGATGATAGTAAGGGTGTAATCAATTTGACATCNGGTGGNACGATTATTTTTGCGGATGTGGGTACAGTGGATTATACAACAGGAAAAATAACTATTACGGGTGTTTCGGTTGATGTCATTGNGNGCGGTACAGANTANGTTTATATAACTGCCGATGTTGATGAAGNAGATGTCAAACCAGTAGCAAGACAAGTAATTACTATTCAAGATGCCGACATAACGGTAACGATGGTGGAAGATGTTACATAAGGATAAAATACAACGGAAAATATCACCGTTTATACATTCNCAACTGCCTTTATACCTAGATCTNCACTATGANAAGGTTGNNGATGGGTCAATTTCTGTGTTTGGTCGATTCATGCAGTTGTATTATGAATGGTTGGAGACTTCATATGATGCCACCATTGACGATTTCAAATATCAGTCTATTCAGCAGGTTAGTGACATGGCCATATCCGATCTACATTCGGAGAATGGCAATGTTTATGATCGCCTGGTGCGGTTAGAATCCTTTAGGGATGTAGATAATACCATATATAAGTTACTACAATATATCAAGTCAGAATACAATCCAGATTTGCCTAGCAATACATATGCAGATGATAGAAAACTGATAAAACGGGTCAAAGAAATATATCGGGCCAGAGGAACAGATTCGGTATTCAGCATCTTTTTCAGAATCTTATACCAGAAAGTACCTACTGTCATATATCCACACGATTATGTGTTTACAGCAAGTGATGGTGATTGGAAACGGAAAAAATCTATCAGAGTGACAACATCGGGTTCTATAACAACTAATGACCATGCATCATTCAAAGGTTACTATATAGTTGGATTGACTTCTGGTGCGAAGGCAGTTGTTGAAGATGTTTATATTCGCAGTATCGGTACAGAAACAGTTACCGATCTGTATCTCGATCTCGAAACAGGCATAACAGGTACGTTTGATTCAACAGAGGTTGTTGTGGTACAAACTAATGAGGGATTTGTTGTAAATAAAACAGGAACGACAACACAATTACAGGCAACAATAAAACCATCACCACAGGGTGTAACTATGACTACCACAGGTACTGGTTACTATTTGAATGATGTGGTGACTCTGACGAATGTTCCAGAAACTACAATGATAATCAAAAAACTGGCAGAGGGTCGAATAGAGCAGATATATTTAAATTCCGTAGGGAGTTCTTCTGTGGGTGATAGTGTTATGTTTGTCAATGATTATCTGGAAGTTTATGCGGTGGAAGGTTCGTTTTCACAAAATGATACACTGACGGGTTCAGTTAGTGGAGCAACAGCAAAATTGAGATTTATTGATGGGAATCGTTATTGGATTGATACAATATCTGGCACTTTCATGACAGATGATACTGAGAAAGGTGAATATCTCGGTGAGGAAATTACTAGTGGTTCAAATAAACTTAGAGTTGATAGATTGATAACCATTTGTGATGTTTCGGCATCGGCAGTTTTTGCCAATAATGGAAATAATTATATTGATGTTCATTCTGGTGGTGTTGGATATAGGGGGATACCCAAAGTGTATTTTGCACTAAACACAGGAAATGTTGATACTGTTGCAACTATATATCCATATAGTTCAAATGCTGGTGGAATCGAAGAAGTAGAAGTAATCACGCATGGACTTATCGGTACTAATCCAACAGTTTCCTTTAGAGATCATAGTGGCATGGGTTTACATGCAAATTTAACTGCGTCAGGTACAGTTAAATCTGGTGCAGTGGTAGATCATGGTGGGTCATTTAGATCCAAACAGGGGAATGTAAGTGATGTTGATGCAGTAGTTCAAGATTTAGATTATTATCAGTGGTGGTCTTATAAGGTTAGAGTTTCGGAAGATCCTAACATTTGGAAAGGACAACTAAATAGATTTGCACATCCAGCAGGGATGAAAATATTTACAGATTTTACTATTGATAGCCCTCATCAGACTTGTCAAACATTGACATCTGCTGTTTGTAGTACGACAATGCAATTCACAACATAGGAATAAAACAATGGGAACACTTTTAACACGGAATTACAAATATAGAACTGCGAAACAATTTATGGAATTGTTTTCGAGCAATTCACATCGGGTTTATGCCGTTATTGGGAATACTACTGCTAGTCAAACGGCATCTGATCCTACTGAAAGTCTTTCCAGTGATTTTTCTTTTTGGGATAAACTGGCAGGGGTAAAGAGAATTACTAGTTCTGATGTTTCGATGGTGGTTCCATATGGAACGGGAACTTCATTGGTGGAAATAGAAAATGGAATTAGTTTTTCCGAGTATGACCATGCATTGGATTT
>NZAS01000014.1 GCA_002686195.1 Candidatus Pacearchaeota archaeon
TTTAGTTAAGTTATATTTCTCTGCTAGTGCACTTACACGGGAAACTAGGTTTCCGAGTTTGTCTGCTAATTCATTGTTATGTCTGTCTATTAGGGCTTGTTCTGAAAAGTCTCCGTCGTCTCCAAATGGGATTACTCTTGTTAAAAAGTATCTAATAGTATCTGATTCATATTTTTCTCTTAGTTTTAGAGGAGATGTTACATTTCCCAAACTTTTGCTCATTTTCAGTCCGTCTATTGTAAGGAAGCCGTGAACAATAACCTCTTTTGGTAAGGGTAGTCCAGCTGATAATAGCATACCTGGCCAAATACCTGTATGGAATCTAAGCATGTCTTTTCCAACTACATGTATATCTGCTGGCCAATATTTTTCATATTTTTTGTCTGGAAATCCAATTCCTGTTAAATAGTTGGTAAGTGCGTCTGGCCATACATACATTACTTGATCCTTGTCATTTGGAACAGGAATTCCCCAAGGCAATTGTTTTTTATCTCTTGAAAAGCTTACATCTGTTAGGCCGTCTTCAATTAGAGAAAGAAAGTCATTTTTCCATTTTTTTGGATAGATTTTCAATTTATCTTTTTTAATAAGTTCTGTAATTTTATCGGAGTATTTTGATAGTTTGAAGAAATAGTTCTCTTCTTCAATTATTTCTATATTAATGTTTGGGTGATTTGGACATTTTCCGTCTTCTAATTCTTTTTCTGTAATGAATCTTTCACATCCAGAACAGTAATTTCCTTTGTATTTCTTTTTATAGATATCTCCTTTTTTATCCAACAGTTCCCAAATTTTTAAGACACCTGGCCAATGGTTTTTCTTATCTGTTGTTCGGATGAAGTTATTATTTTTTATATTGAGCGCCTTTGTTAATTCCTTGAAGGATGAAGCGTTTTTGTCTACAAATTCTTGAGGAGAAAGTCCTGCTTCTTTTGCCATTTTATAATTTTTTGAACCGTGTTCATCTGTTCCAGTTAGGAAGAATGTATCAAATCCATTGAGATTTTTCCATCTCGCTATTACATCTGCTTGAATAATTTCTAGGGCAAAGCCTATGTGGGGCGGCGCATTTGCATATGGTATTGTTGTAGTTATGTAAAACTTTTGCTTTGCCATAAGAAAAAAGAGAAAAGAAGGTATTTAAAATTAAGCAACAAGGCGTTGCATTTGTGCATCTACATATATTTCTAGACCATCAGAACGTTCTCTTTCATACAGCCCTTCATCTTTCTTAATTGGTCCTTGGTATATATCACCCCAAGGCATTTGCGTAGGGCCCATATAAGGTGCATTGAATGTAATTAATTTGTATTGTAGTCCATGAGATTTTGGAACGCTTCCATTAGTTCTTACGCTTAATTCATCTATAGGTTGAGCTTTTTCTACTAGCCTTTGTTGTATCTTTCTCATTGTACGAGGATCATTGATGATCACTACAGACCAATTATGTGCTTGGGGATTTGGGGTAGAGTTAACATTCCACCTTATTTGTCTATGTGTCTTAAGTTGTTTCCCTGCCATTCTTTTCTTGATTTGTTTTGGTATTTAAGAATTGTTATAGCAAAGTTTAAAGATTAAAAATCTTTAACTCATTCCTTTCTTACGAAAGGAAGATTTAAAAAGCAAAATTTGTAGAGATAAACATGACAAAAGGATTATCGCATTATATAAGGGAAGCGTGGAAGAAGCCTGATAAGGAGGCTATGCATTCGCGTTTGATTAAATGGAGAGCTGGGCAAGCGATTGAGAAAGTTGAGAAGCCTTTGAGGTTAGATAGGGCTAGGGCTTTGGGATATAAGGCTAAGCGTGGTTTTGTTGTTGTTAGAGTTAGATTGAATCGTGGAGGAAGAAAGAGGGAGAGAAAAGGAGTTAAAGGAAGAAAGACAAGGAAGCAGACAAATAGAAAGACTTTGAAGATGAATTATAAGTGGGTTGCTGAGATAAGGGCTGCTCGTAAGTATAAGAATCTTGAGGTGTTGAATTCATATAATATTGGGAAAGATGGGAAGCATTATTTTTATGAGGTTATTTTAGTGGATCCTTCTAAATCTGAAATTAAAAAAGATAGGACAACTAAGTGGATTGTTAATAATAAGAAAAGGGCTGAGCGTGGACTCACATCAGCTGCTAGGAAGTCTAGAGGGTTGAGACATAGGACGCCTAAGTTGAAGGTGAGGCCGAGTCAGAGAGCTAATAAGCGGAGGGGAAAATGATTATAGGTATTAGATCAACAGGATATTATGGAGCTGCTGGGGCTGTATATGTAAATCAAGCGCCTGTTACACCAAGACAAGTACAACGAACGAGAAGGGTTACAGATAGAATTGAGCCTGTTTATGCTGTTACAGATAATAGGGCTGTCGGTGATGATCTTGAGAGAAGTTTGGATGTTAGAGCTTAATCTTTCTTTTCCTTGTCTTGTTTTTCTTTCCAGTTGACATCAAATGGGAATTCCCATGGGCGTTTGCCTTTTTTGATTGCTACTAGGATGGGGAGGCCTTCTTCATTTACCTTGCCTGTGTTTTTGATTAGTGCGTCTGGTGGTAGTGACTGTGTGAATGTGCATTTCGGATAGTTGTTACAGGAGACGAAGTAGCGCTTTGTTTTCCTTGAGTATGTGATCCTGAGATTGCCGGCTTTGCAGACATGGCAGGGGGCAATTTTGTTTTCTTCTTGCTCTTGTTCTCTGAGGACTGAAATGCCTTTTAGAAGGTCTTTGCCGATTTGCTTTTCTTTTATTTTGAATTCTTTTGATATGTCTGTGATTACTTTTTCTGCGTTCTTTACTATCTTGTCTTCCTTTTCTTTGAAGCCAGAGGATGATTCTTGTATCTTTTCCATTTCTTCTTCCATTCCTTTAGTTAGGTTTTCATCTATGATTATTGAAGAGTATTTTTTTAGGGCTTCGATTAAGTGTATTCCTAATGGGGTTGCCTTTATTGAACGGCCGTCTAGATATCCTCTGTCAAAAAGGGTGTCTACTATCGAAGATCTTGTGGCTTTCGTGCCGAGGTTCTTTTTTTCTAATATTGTTATTAAAGAAGTTGGGGTGTATCTTCTTGGGGGTTGGGTTTCTTTTTCTTCTGTTTTGATTGAATCTATTTTTACTAAACCAGAGAGTTCTGGAACTTTTGATTCTTCAAGAGTTGCAGGATAGACTTGAGTCCATCCAGGATCTTTTATTTTAAGTCCAGAGGCTGTGAAAGTTATCTTTGGGTCTTTTGTTGCTTTTAATGTGACACGAGTGTTTTCAGTTATTGCGTCTGGGCAGAAACATGAGATGAAGCGCTTCGCTATGATGTTGTAGAGTCTTTGTTCGTCTTCTTTCATTTTGCCTTTTTCCCCTGTAGGATATATGGAAGGGTGAGCAGGATCTGATTTCTTTCCTTCAATTGGTTTAGGTCTTTTGGCGAGTTTTATTTGTTCTGGGAATTGGGAGACTAGGGCTTTGAGAATTTTCTTTGGTTGAATTTCGTCAGGGATTTTTTGCGATGATGTTCTTGGATAGGAGATTAAACCATTAAGGTATAGAGATTGGGCAGTTCTTAGAGTTCCAGATGGAGACATTTTGTATAAGCGATAGGCTTCTCTTTGTAGGGAGGTAAGGTCAAAAGGGTTTGGAGGGGGCAAGGCTTCTGATTTTTTCTTTGTCTCTGCGTTTGCTTCCTTAATATCTTTAAATTTGTCTAAGTCTTTTTTATCGAAAATATCCTTGGGATGTTTGAACCTGTGGTTTTCAACTATTGCGAAGACTTGCCAATAGGGCTCTGACTTAAAATTCTTTATCTCGAGTTCACGATCTACAATTATTTTTAAGGCGGGGCCTTGGACACGGCCGATTGAAAGGATTTTGAAAGAGCCTGTTGTTTTTATTGCAGACATTAGAGCTCTTGAAAGATTTATTCCGTAAAGCCAGTCTAAGATGTGCCTTGTCTCACCAGCGTATGCGTGCCCCCAGTCTAGTTCTGGCATTGGTGATTGGAAAGCAGAGACGAGTTCGGGCTTTGTTAATGTTGAATACTTCATACGCTTTGCAGTTTCTTTATCGCAAATGAATCTTAGGACGTTCCAGCCGATGACTTCTCCTTCTATGTCGTAGTCCGTTGCGATTATGAATTGTTTTGCTTTTTTGGCTAGTTTTTTTAAGAGATTGTAATAGTTTTTTGTGAAGGCTGCTTTTTTTCTTGAGAAGGAAGGTTCCCATTCGGTTTCGAAAATTGGCCAGCCTTTTTGTCCTTTTTTGTATGTTAAATTAAATAGGTGTCCTACTGCTGATGCGACAACGATTTTTTCTCCTTCGTGTGTGACTTCATAATACGCGGCTTTGTTTTCTGAGTATTTGTCTTCTTGACCAAGGGCTTGTGCTATTTTTAGGGCTGCTTGTGGTTTTTCTGTTATGATTAAAGTGTATTCTTTTTTTGTGATGTCTTTTGCTTCCCCTTTAGGTCTTGATTTTTTTCTGGGAGATTTTCTTGGTTTTTGTTCTAGCTGTGAAGCAGGCATTGGTTTTCCAGGGGTTTCTACTGTAGTTAAGTCAGAAAGGGATGGTTTTGGTTTGACTGGTTTCTCAACTGTTTGTTTTGCGTCTCCTACTGATATGAAGTCTTTTACTGCTGGCATTTTATGTTAGAAATGGGAGGAGGTTTGTTTTTAAAGGTTTTGGGTTTTCAGATTTCAATAATTCTGCCTTCTCGTCCGACGTTAATTACTTTCGTTGAACCTATGAGCTCTTCGATGCCGGAGCCTTCGTGGATGTGGCCGTGTAAGAGGATGTCTGGGCTGAAAGTTTTAATTGCTTTTGTTACGGCTTTGGAGCCTTCAAATCCTGAGAATTCTGATTTAGATCCTTGAGGATGAGCATGAGTTAACATGATTTTCTTTTTTACTGAGCCGAGGCCAGAGTGGGCTTTTTTTAGGGTTTCTAGGATTTCTGAATCTGTTGATTGGCCTGGGCCTGGGCCTTCTGCTCCGCCGGCTCCGAAGAATCCGATGTCTTCATATACTGCTGAGTAGCCGTGGATGTTTCTTACTCCGTAGAAGTTTGCTAGAAAATCTGTTGTTGCAAATGAGTCCCAGTTTCCTGGTAATATTAGGACGTGCTTTTTTTTGTCTTTGAATGGTTTAATTAGGTTTTTTGTTTCTGAGAAGCCTGTTATGTCTCCGCATAAGATGACTAGGTCTACGTTTTCTGTTGATGCTTTTTGTGCTAGTTTTTCAACTAGCTTTGATTCTCCGTGGATGTCGGATGCTGCTAGGATTTTCATATAAATAAAGAAAAAAGAAGGGTTATAAAGTTAACCCACCCTCCCTCCCGAAGCCCAATTATGCAATCCACAGTAAAGCCAATTATTATCATAATACAAGACTATTGTGATAATTACTTTTTTTGGGAAAGATTAAAAACTCTAAGGATTATATTATTTTATGGAACCAAGAGGATCATGAGGAGTAGAAGGGGCAAGTGGGCGATTTGGGTCGGCGTAGTTTTGATAGTTGTTTTAGTGGTTGCGTTGTTTTTGTATTTTGCTTTGAAAGGGCCGAATTATGATGATTTGTATTCTGGAGAGATTCTTCCTAATCCTGCTGAGGGTTTGAGTGTTGAGGAGGCAGTTGCTCAGTTTGATGAGAGTTTTGTTTATTATTTACTTGTTAGTATTAAGGCGTATAATTTGCATGATCCTCCTTTAAGCGATAACAAACCGAAGATTGAATTTCTGATTGATTCAGATGTTTACAATGCGGTTGTTGATGATGGAGAAATTTTGGTTGAGAGGGGGCAGATTGATAATGAAGACATGACAATTTCTACTACGACTGAAGAGGCTGTCTTAATGGTGCAGGATGAGAATTATATTCAGGAGTCTTTTATTTCTGAGAGATCATGGGCTGAGTTGAAGGCTGAGAAGTCAACGTTATTTGCTAAAGGGTATTTGGGTTTATACACTGAATTGACAGGACAGAGTATTACTGGTGGAGTTGTTAGAATTTATCTGGAATAGTTTATTGATTGGAATTGGACAATTCCCTGAGAGAGGGTTTGTCTTATTTTTATTTGTATTTCTGGAGTAGTGTTTTGTTACTTTTTGAGATGACAAAATGGCAGAAAGGTTTAAAAGTAAAAGTATGGCTGTAATATATAGGTTATATAATATATATCAAAATGGCAATAAAAGACAAAGACAATTTCGACATATTTTTTAGGCGGAAGCCGGCGATGATGCTTGTGGCTTTGAAGAAAATAGCGAGGGCAAGGTATGGAAGTATTCTCGCTAAAGAAGTAGATTGTACATATAGTCATGCTGTGAAGATTTTGCAGCAATTAGAAGCTTTGAGCTTGGTGAGTTTTGAGAAGAAGGGAAGGATAAAGTTGATTAAGTTGACTAAAAGAGGGCAGGAGATTGCTGATAATATTGAGAACGTGAAGAGAGTTATTAGTTAGGAACAAAAGGTTTATATTCTAAAAGCAACTGTGTATCTGCATTATTTAAGGTGTGTTTATGGAATTTTGTAATAAATGTGGAGGTATGATCTTGTTGAAAGATGGAAGAGCTGCTTGTATGAGCTGTGGTTATAAGCCGAAGAAGACTCCTAAGATTCAGGCTTCTGAAAAGCTTCAGAATGAAGAAGCTATTGCTGTGATTAAGGAAGATGCTGATGAGACTTATCCTGTTATTGATATGAAATGTCAGAAATGTGATCATAAGAAGTCTTATTTTTGGACAAAGCAGACTCGGGCTGCTGATGAGTCAGAAACTAAGTTCTATAAGTGTGTTAAGTGTAAACATACTTGGAGAGAGTACAAGTAACATTTAAAACTCTTTATTTCTCTAAAATATTAATATGGCTCTGTAGCTCAGTCTGGTTAGAGCACTGGACTCTTAATCCAGGTGTCGTGGGTTCAAATCCCATCAGGGCCATTAGGGATTTGAACACTCAGCAGAATCAGAGATTCCGCTGTGCCCTCGCTTCTCACGAAGCTACGGGAATCCCATCAGGGCCATTAGGGATTTGAACACTCAGCAGAATCAGAGATTCCGCTGTGCCCTCGCTTCTCACGAAGCTACGGGAATCCCATCAGGGCCATTTCATTAAAATGAAATTTAATAAAATAAATAAAATAAAAGTAATCTTGCTGATCGGTGGAATTCTGTTGTTAGCATTCTTTTTTTATAAATTGGGTGGGGACGCATTAGAATTAATTCAAACAAATTTCAATCTGAAATATCTATTAATTTATATGGCAATAACAATCTTTGCTATTGCGCCACTGGTTTGGAGATGGCAAGTTATCTTAAGAGGTTACAAAAAACACATTTCATTTCTTAAATTATTAAAAATCCAACTCGCAGGTTATGCAGTAAGTTATTCTACTCCTTCTGCAAGAATTGGAGGTGAACCTCTAAGAATATATATGTTAAAAAAAGAATGTGGGGTTGATTATAAAACAGGAAGTGTTAGTGTTATCCTTGATAGGTATATGGAACTCCTTGGCACTATCTTACTTGGTATAGTTGGATTAGGAATATTACTTTTCATCCCAGAGATAACATTAGAATTCAAATTTGTGGCAGCAATTTTAATACTGATTTCTTTGGCAATTGTACTTATTTTCTATTACAGATTAAATAAAAGCAAAGGGTTTTTCTCTGACTTATTTTCCATATTTTTAGGCAAAAAGAAACTGAAGAAATTGTCTAAAACTTTAGAAGATATAGATTCAAGAATGAGCTATTTTATAATCCATCATAAAAAAGAATTCTTTTTAAGTTTTTTATTTTATTTAATGTCTGGGTTTTTATTCTTGATTGAATTTAAATATTTATTGTTAAGTTTTGGAATTGGAACTAACTTATTAGAGATAATATTAATTGTTGTTGTATTGGGAGCAGCTAATTTTATTCCGATACCTATGGCTCTAGGATCTCTTGAAGCAGGTCAAAGCGCTTTATTCCACATACTAAAAAATAATGCAGGTATTGGATTCGCATTAAGTTTAGTTCATAGGATACGTGGAATAACTATATCTTTAATTGGATTTTTGATAATAATAAAGTTTAGCAGTAAAGATCTCATAAAGAAAAGAAATTAATTTTTTAAATTTCAGCTTCATTTAATGCTTTAGGATAACAATTATCACAACGATTTCCGATACATCCAGCCATTTGACCATCTTGATATAAGAAAGTTAGTTCACATTTATTCTCACAACCACCAGCTTGAACTGTACGTGTGTTGAAATTCTGTTCTTGTAAATCATAACCTCTAAACTTACTTTCTCCTAAGTTTTCAGCTTTTGCCATAAGAGCGATTCCAATGGCTCCCATAAATGGAGCATATTTGGGAATAGTAATCGGATGATTTAATTGTTCTTCAAGAGCAAAAACTAATGCACTATTTTGTGAGGTAGCACCTTGAAAAACATAAGGTGGTTCTAGGTTTATTCCTTTTCCAAGCATTAAATAATTGCTAGCTAAAGCTCTTATCACACCCATTAAGATATTATTCTTTGCGGCGCCGGTATTTAATCTACTTACAACGGAAGATTGTGTAAACACACCACATTTACCAGGAAAGTTAAGTTTTTCATTATGTGACAGAGCTATCTCTCCAACATCTTCTATACTTATACCCATTCGGGTGGCTATAGAATCTATAACTGCACCAGTACCAGCACCACAAACACTATTCATAACAAAGTTCTCTAAAATACTGTTACGAACGCTCATAATTTTACAGTCTTCTCCACCTATATCAAGAATAGTTCTAACATCTGGATGATAGTGTAGGGTGCCGATTGTATGGGCTAATATTTCTGTCTTAACAACATCTGCACCAGCTAGCATCCCTACAAAATTTCTGCCTGAGCCTGTGGTTCCAACCCCCTTTACTGTGTGCGTATTATTTGACATGGCTTCTAGGCCTTCATGAACAGTTTCAGATATTCCACGATTGCGAGCATAATGTGTATTAATAACTTCTTCGTTTTCATCTACTAAAACCATTTTTATACCAACGCTTCCTGCGTCAATGCCTAAATAACTTGTTCTCATTTTTTCCATTTTATTAACTCCACGAATGTTTCTAATCTAGTAGCTAAATTGGCTGCTGAATTATTCTCATCAATAGGTATTCTTAATAACGGAATACCTTTATCAGAGCATATCTGATTAATATAAGGTTCTATTGTTGATTCAGGCATACATGATAGTGGTAAGACATGAACAACTCCATCAATACCCCTGTCAGTTAGTTCTAATAGATTATATAAGTTTTCAAAACTGTGTCCTCCTAGCGGTCCGTTGAAATATTCTCGAGCTTCTCTTTTGTATCCAGCCAATTTTCTATTAAATGGATGTGTATCTTTCACATGTAAAGCACTCCTTAAACTTTCCCAAAGAAAAGCTGGAACCTTTGAAGTATTGTAAGGATTCGCATCTAACGCTCTAATCTGATCTTCTAACCCAGAATTTACTACTTCGTCTACACAGCAATAAATTTCACCGATTATTCCGATATTAGGTTTGTCTTCTGACCAAGAACGTTCATCATCTTTAACAATACTTTTAAATCTGGGAGCAACTTTCTTGAAGACTTCTAACCATGATTTTCCACTAACTCTGCTCATGACAGGAACTAAAGATTTAAGCGTAATGGGGTACATTTCAAAATCATGTCCTAATTGTCTAAGTGTAAACTCATGTAATTTATTATATTGTCTGAAACGACATTGTCCTTGAGAATCATACATGATAAGTGTATTAGCTCCAGCGTCTATTGCCTCAACTAAATTACCTAATGTGACTTTGTAAGGAAAACACATCATATCTGGGCTATGGGCAACACCTAATCTAACTGTTTTGTCTGTTGTAGGCGGAGGCGTTTGTACTTTTAAATCGAGCGACTCAAAGAATTCTCTTAATGTATCTGAACTTTCTTTACCAATAATCGGAAATGTCACTATTCTTTCTTCTGGTTTCATTAATGTTCTGTTCTTATTTCTCATTATCTTTTTGATGAGAAACTCTATTTAAGTTTTTTTGTTTTAATACCAACTAATAAAAACTGAGTTTTCTTTGGTATGGTAATGAAATTTAATCCAAATTTAAAGCAGGACTTAGAAAAGTTTAAGTCTTATTCGATAATTGTAGAGGGTAAGAAAGATGTGGCTGTTTTGAAGAATTATGGCTTTGAAAAGGTTTACGCGATTCATGCAACTGGAGTCCCAATAAGAGAAAGGGTGGAGCAGATTGCTTTGGAGATTGATAAGAAAGATAAGGTGTGTATTCTTACTGATTTGGATAAAAAGGGAAAGAAACTTTATCTTTTGGTGAAGCCAATGTTTCAAGAACTTGGTTTTCATTTGGATTCTTCACTTCGTGGGATTTTGATTAAATCCCAGATATCGCATATTGAGGGGCTTTCTAATTTTCTTGATAAGGTTGAGAATATAGGTTAATTTCTTTAGTTTTGAAATTGGACAGTTGCTCTGAAGTTTACTGTCCCATTATATGGTTACTTACAAAAGCCTCTTTGGCTTTCTGAGCGGAATGGTTCGAAGAAAATTAGTTTCACCCAGCCGACTAATGGGGCAACTTTAAATGCCGTTTTTCCGATTATTCTTTCATCTGAAATAGATGTTTCATCTATTTTGAAAATATTGTTGTTTGCTGTGAGTTGGGTTGGGTTGGTTCTTCCGTTGTCTCCTTTAGTTCCTGTTGGATTTTCTATGACTATTCTATGGATGATTGGGTTTTTGGCTGTGGATTCTTCATTGGGTGCGAAGACTATTATGTCTCCTTTTTCATATTCTGATTTTCCGTAGATGAATAGAATGTCCCCTTTATTTAATCCGTTTTTTAGAGGGAATGATTTGAATTCTTCTAAAGTAATGCCTTGTTGTTCATACCAGCCTGAGTTGCTTTGCCACCATGAGTCTAAGTCTGAAGAGTGATACATTGAGCAGGATTCCACTACGACTAATGGGAGGGCAGAGCCTGTTACAAACGAGAGGGTTGGGAAGAAGATGAATCTGATTATTAGATATAGGATGATTAATGAGACGAGCCATGAGTGCCATGTGTCTTGTTTTAAGTAATTCCAGACCATTTTTGGAATATTTTTTTGTTTCATTTTTCTATTTAGGTAGGATGGTTTAAATAGTTTGGTTTTTTATCTTTGTTATGTTGAAGATAATTTTTATGGTGCTTGGTATTCTTATGATTATTGAAGCTCTTTTTGGGCTGTTGTTTCCTAAAACGACTTTAAAGATTGTTAAGAAAATGAAACTTTTTAAGTGGTTTGAAAACCCAAAGACGATAAGGGTGACTGTGTTACTTGAACTTGTGATTGGATTGGTTCTTTTGATTGGTTCTTTTTTTATGATTGATTAGATGTGTTTGTGTAAAGATGTGTTTATGCGATCTTGTCTCTGATTCTCTCTTGCTCGAATCTCCTCGGAACTCGGAGACTCCCTGCGGAGAACAGAGATGCGCCGTCCGGGAATCGAACCCGGGTAACAAGCTTGGGAAGCTTGCATCCTACCACTGAACGAACGACGCTTGTTATTTCTTTGTTTTGTTGAGTGATAGGGCAAATATAATTATTGCTGCTATGTCAACGACTAGGCAATTTGAGCAGAATGCTTTTAGGACGAAGGCTTGGATGTATAGGAAGTAGATTGCGTAGAGTGCTCCGATGGCTGCGAGGATTGTGAAATATTTTTGAGGGATTTTTTTGTGGTATGTTAGAGTGTATGTTAGTAAAAGCACTAGGAAATATGTTAGTCCGAGGTAGCTGGTTTTTATTCCGAAGGTTTCAGAGTATTTTGAGTTTAGGACTGATTCGCAGGAGAATCCTTTTGCGCATACATATGTTTCTGTTGATTCTGTGTAGATGATGAAGGCTGCTAGGAAGACGTTTAGGAGGATTAGGATTAATATTAGGCCTTGGGTGTATTTCATGGATTTTGATGGAAATTGGGATTTAATAAGTTAATGATTAGTTTTAAATATCTATAATGTTTTTTAGTATTATGAAATGATATTGGAAGGTTCCGTTATTGATATTTTTGTTTATTGTATTCTTTTTTGTTACATCTTTAGCTAGAGTTAAAATAAATTCATTTCTATTTTTTCTTGTTATTGTTATTTTTGTTTTTGCTACATTTTATTCTTATAAGTATCTCAATAGGGTAAAATCTAAATTAAAAAAGTATTACTTGTCTAGTAAGAGATTGTTTTATCTTTCAATTGTAATTACGTTGATACCTATTGTTAATGTTCTATTATTCGTCCTGTTAATTTATTTAAATGTTTTAATGGGTGTATTGTTTTTTAATGGCTTAGTCGACTTTAATGGCTTAAGGATATTAACAGTTTTACCTACATATCTAATAGCATTTGGTCCTTCGATAATAGTCGGATTCTTTTTTGTAAATTATTTTTCTTTAAGAAAGTGCATTTTAGATAATCGTAAACCAATTATTTCTTTGAAGTATGGGTTAATTGTTGGAGTAATTGTTGGAGGAATTTTGTTTGTTATTGTATCCATAATTTCAATTATATTAACTTGGTCTGAGCTGACTATTCCCAAACTGTTGCTTCTTCTGTTTTTTTATTTTGTGTATGGGGCAATTAATTCTATTTTGATTTTTCTGTCTTCTATTATTTCTTTATATATGATTAGGCATCTTAGGGACGAATGATTAGTTTTATAAATGGAGTTTTATCTTAATTGTTAAGATACAGAGCAACCATAGTTCTCTGTCTCTCAAACTCTGAGAGAGTTTAAGATCCCGTAGCTCAGCCTGGTTAGAGCGCTGTGCTGATAAAGCAAACCTTTTCTAGAAGAAAAGGTTCCGCTGGCTCCAAAAGACTACGATAGTGGTTCAAGGAACCTTATCAGACACGCAGAGGTCCTGGGTTCAAATCCCAGCGGGATCATTTTATTTTTAGAAGTTTATTATCTACCTTTCCAGAAATCTTCAGCTCTTGCGTTGATGTATACTGCATAATCTTCAGCAGTTAATTGTTCAGATTCTGTGGTTCTTCTGTTTTGTTCAGCTAATCCAGAGTGTTCCATTTCTTCATCAACTATTCTCTTAAAGTCTTCTATTTTTTCTGGAGTAAGATTTGCAGGAGGTGTTGGATTGCATGGTGCAATATCACGGAATCTTACTGGTTTATTATCATATGGTCTAGTCATGATATATAGAAGTTGATTTCTTTTATATAATTATTCTTCGGGCGTGAATTCAAGAAGGAGCTTGTTCTTTTCTATAGAGTATTTCTTTAGGGGGAGTTCTACTGGCAGAGAATTTACATAAACTTTCTTTTTACCTAGGGCTTTGATTTCATAACCTTGTTCTAGTTTTGAGACGAAGATGTCTTCTAACGAGGATACGCCAGGAGTTGATAATTCGTAGAGGACTTTGTTTGGAAGTCTTTTTAATGAGGTTTTTGCTTTTGATTTTGGTAATGAGGAGAGTTGTTCAATCTGTTTTTCTGAAAGAGGTTTTTGCTTTGCTATGTTTTCCTTTTTTGGTTTGTTTTGAGTTTGTTCTTGTGTGAAAGGGCCTGCTATTTTTATTTTAATTCCGTTTGGAAATGATTGTACTTCTGGCTTGTTGAGTTGTTTTGATATATCTTTGTCCATGTCTTTGAATTGTTTTTCCATTGAACGCATTACTGAGTTCATTAATGAATTGACGAGTTTGTCTGTTAGGCCAAAGCCTTGGGAAACCTGTGGTTCGTCTTCTATAGAATCTGTTTTTCCTAGCAATCCATAAGATTTTGCTTGTTTTTCTTTGTCTATTGTTGAAGCTCCACAGTGAGGGCAGTAGTTGAAAGTTCCAACTATTTTTGAGTTGCATGATTCACATTTTTTGTCTTTCTTTTTGAAGAGCATTTTGTTAGGTGTAAGAGTAGACTTATAAGTTTTTTGTTTGCGGTGTAACCCTCCCTCCAGCCCCAGGGCAAATTACTTGAAAACCTTCTTGAACCAGCCGATTTCTGAATGTAGGGTTTTGAAAGGGTGTGCGAGGTGAACGTGCATGGGGGGAAGTCTTTTGAAATGCATTTCGTCTTTGATTTTTGGCAGGAAGAGAAGGCCTGCTAAAAACCTGAGAGATGCGGAAAGTAGGAAGACAAATAGGATCGGCTTCATGAATGTTATTGGAATGTATTTTATGAGTGCTCCGCCGAGGATTGAACCTAGAAAGACACCTATTCCGATGAGAATGCTTGTGTATGCTATGCAAATTCCGCGATGTTGAGGGCCGACTGCTGCGTAAGTGAAGTTTGTGCTTGCGATTGTAAAGGCTGCCATTGCTATTCCTCCTGCTAGCTGAGGAAATATTATTAGATAGAGTGGATTTTCAAAGAAGATCCAGAAGATTGGATATAGGACGAAGAAGACTTGAGCTGTATAGAGTAGCTTGACGTTGCCGAATCGGTCTGAGAATTTTCCTGCTAGAGGAGTTAATAGAAGATAGAAGAGGGAGGAGCTTAAGGTTATGAACATGAAAGTTGTGTAAGAGAAGCCGAGGTCTGTTAGCATGTAGACCGCGAAGAATGGAGATGCAATCATTAAGGCGAAGTAGAAGAAGAGGTTGTAGATTGAAAATTTTCCGTAGTTGTCAAATTTTTTTATGAAACTTAGGAAAGAGAATGAGTAGCCCTTTTCTAGTTTGAATTTCGGATCATACTGTTTTCTGAAAGTTAGGAATGAGATAAATCTGAAGGTGAATGCTAGAGCGAAGATTACTGCGAATCCTAAAAGGACGAAGCCTTGGGTTTTGAACATGTCAAGAATTAGGGCCGCTAGTAGTACTGCGATTAAGCCGGCTGCTCCTACTGCTCTGTTTCTTACGCTAAAATATTTTCCTCGGTCTTTTTCCGGGACGAGGTCGCCCATCCATGTGAACCAGGCCGGGGTTGCGATGCCTCCGAAGATTGCGAGGATTGAGAATAATGTTATTAGTAGGTATGGAAGATAGGAAACTAAGAGTCCTTGCCAGAATAAATAACCAAGAGCTAAGATTGGAAGCCACATTAAGCTTTGTAGCAAGACGAAGATCATTACGATTCTTTTTCTTGAATGAGTTTCCATTAGTTTGGAGCCGAAGAATTGTGCAAGAGGAGAGGCAAGACCTGAGAATGAACTGAGGAGACCGATTTGGAAAGGGTTTGAATTTAGGGCTAGGGCGAAAGGAGTGATGTAGGAGTTTCCCATTCCTGCTGAAAAGTTGGCTGCTGAGCCTTCTGTTATGCTATGCTCTAATGCTTTTTGTTTTTTATGGACTACTTTATTTGATTTTCCATCCACATCTTTTTCTACGTCTTTGATGTTGATGGCTTGTTTTATTGTTTTTTCTATCTTAGATGTGTCAGACAGGTCTTTAAGCGGGTTTTTCATATTTAATATTAGGAAGAAGTAATTATAAAGGTTATCTTGCTGGAGCGTAAGCTGGTTGAGGTTTTCGAGGTTGGATTTCTTCCCAATGTTGTGACAAAGCAGTCAGAAGATTTTCTCCTTGTTCTCTTAGTTTTCCGGCTATTTTTGCTCTTCTTCTTGGAATAACATATGCTGCGATGAGGGCTGAGTTATCGTCTCCTAGTGAATAAGGCTGAATTCTAACGATTGAATTATCTATTCGTAATGTTGTTTTTTGTCCTCTGTTAATTTTTCTTATTACTTTTGGGTTTGAGTCAAGGACAGTCATTATGCTTGCAGCTAAAGAATCATGAGCTCTTTCAAATCTTGGTGATCCATAGGCTCTTTCGTATCCATGGTCTGATGTGTTGAATGTTATGTAAGGCACTTTTTTGTGTTCATTTTTACTAAGAAGTTGTGCAGCGTCGGTAAATCTCACTTGTTGTGCGTTTAGTAAATCTTGTTCTAAAACTTCTACTCTTTTTTGATAATGTAAAGGTAAATCGGGGATCCCTACTCTTTCTGCTATTATTGATAGATCACCGGTTGTTAAAGATTGAATTAAATTTGAAAACCTTGCTTCTGCGACACCTTGTGCATAATCTCTATCTCTTATTGCAGCCCCTAATTGAAATTGATGTTGTCTATTGGTTATGTGTGCCGACTTTTGTGCTAATCTTAGAGCGAGTTGTAGTTGGGTGTTTGCTTCATCAGTTTCTGCGTTTGCTGTTTCTAAGGCATGATATTGTGTTACTTGTAAAATATTTGAAAGGGTAGTTATTCTTCGTGCTTCTTCAGATTTTCTTAGATCTTTTCTTAGCCTTTCTTTTTCTGGGCTGTTTGGTATAATCCAATTTAGGAATCTCATGGTTTTGAGAGAGAACCGAAATGTTTAAATATATGTGTATACGTGATGTGTATACAAATGCGTGTATAAAATGAAAGATATATAGATTTTTTCCAAAATCTCTAATCTATCATTTTTAAGACCTCAAAGAAAAAATGAAAGATATATTTGATGCTAGGATAAATTGTAAGGGTTGTGGTAAAGAGATGGAGAAGACAGTTGTTAATAAAAATGGTTTTAAGGCTAGGGCTGTGAAATGTTGCAAATGTGGCGATGTGATTGTGCATCCTGCTGATTTGCAGGGGATGGAGCATTTCAATGATTTGAAGGGAAAGACTTTTAATGTTAAGTTGAGGGTTGTTGGGAACAGCCACGCGATTAGTATTCCTAAGGAAATAGTTAACTTTATTAATGAAACTCATAAGGATATGAAACGTGAGATGGATGATATGGTAAAATTATGTTTTGAAGATTTTGGAAGGTTGAGTGTTGATTTTGGGAACCATTTGGAAAGGGAAGCTCGAAGGAGAGGGAGGTTAGATAGGTAATCATGGCAAAAGAAGGAGTTAGTTTGAAAATTGTAGAGGCTTTGCAGGACGATGTGTATAAAGGGATTGCTAGAATTGATCCACAGTTGATGAAATCACTTGGATTGAACAGGGGAGATATAATTTCTATTAGTGGTGAGAAAGAAACTGTTGCTATTGTTGACAGGGCTTATCCTGCAGATGTAGGAGAAAAAATAATTAGGATTGACGCTTTGATAAGAAAGAACGCTAGGACTAGTGTTGGGGAAAGTGTTGTTGTGAAGAAGGCGAATGCTAAGCCAGCTACGAAAATTACTATTGCTCCTGCGCAATCTGGGATTATGGTGCAGGCAGATCCTGAAATGTTGAAGCATGGTTTGTTAGGAAGGGCTGTTGTTAAGGGAGATGTTATCTCTTTGGGCGGAGTTCAAAGGCGTAAGGATTTAATGGGCGAGGGTTTTCCTGATTTGTTTGGAGACTTGCAAGACCTTTTTGGTCAAAATATGAATTTCTCTGGGTTTCAGCAAATAAGATTTACAGTTGTGAATTGTGCACCTGGGCAGGCTTGTATTATAAATGAGAATACTGAAGTTGCTTTGAATACGAAGGCTGTTGAAATGTCTGACGAGGCTGTGCCTGATGTCGCTTATGAAGATATTGGTGGATTGACTGAAGAGATTAAGAAGATTAGGGAAATGGTTGAGTTACCTTTGAAGCATCCTGAGATTTTTGATAAGTTGGGGATTGAGCCGCCGAAAGGTGTTTTGTTGCATGGTAGTCCGGGGACAGGTAAGACTTTACTTGCTAAGGCTGTTGCGAATGAAACTGATGCGAATTTTATTTTGCTTAATGGGCCGGAAGTGATGAGTAAGTTTTATGGGGAATCTGAAAAGAAGATTAGAGATATTTTTGATGACGCTGACAAGAATGCGCCGAGTATTATTTTTATAGATGAGATCGATGCTGTTGCGCCTAAGAGGGAGGACGTTCAGGGAGAAGTTGAGAGACGTGTTGTTTCGCAGTTATTGACAATGATGGATGGTTTGAAGAGCAGAGGAAGAGTTGTTGTTATTGGAGCTACAAATAGAATTAATTCTTTGGATCCTGCTTTGAGGAGACCAGGGAGGTTTGATAGAGAGATTGGAATTTCTGTTCCTGATAAAGATGCTAGGTTGAATATTTTGAAAATTCATACTAGGAATATGCCTATTGATAAAAGTGTTGACCTTGGTTTTCTAGCTGGGAAAACTCACGGTTTTGTCGGGGCTGACCTTTCGGCTCTTACTAAAGAAGCAGCTATGAATGTTTTGAGAAAGATTTTGCCTGAATTGAAATTGGAAGAAGATGAGGCAATCCCTCCAGAAGTTTTGGATAAGATTATTGTTAAAGGAATTGATTTTGAAGATGCTTTGAAAGTTGTTAGGCCTTCAGCTATGAGAGAGGTTTTAGTAGAGACACCGACAGTTGGATGGGAGGATATTGGTGGGCTTGATAAAACTAAAGAGGCTTTGAAGGAGGCTGTTGAATGGCCTATTAAAAATCCTAAGGGTTTTAAGAGATTAGGGATTCGAGCACCTAGAGGTATATTATTGTATGGAAGTCCGGGAACTGGAAAGACTTTATTAGCGAAGGCTGTTGCTAAAGAATCCGAAGCTAACTTTATTCAGGTTAAGGGACCTTCATTATTGAGCATGTGGGTTGGTAAGTCTGAGGAGGGAGTTAGGAAAGTTTTTGAGAGAGCGAGACAGGTTGCACCCTGTATTGTTTTCTTTGATGAAATTGATGCTATGGCTGGAAAGAGAGGAGTTGAACAAGGGACTAAGGTGACAGAAAGGGTCTTAAACCAATTGTTGGCTGAGATGGATGGTCTTGAGGATTTGAAAGATGTTACAATAATTGGGGCGACAAATAGACCTGATATGTTGGATACTGCTTTATTGAGGCCGGGAAGATTTGACAGAATTATATTAGTAGATATTCCTGATGCTAAGTCTAGAGAAGCGATTTTGAAAGTTCATTTGAAGAATACTCCTTTGGCTGAAGATGTTAAGATGGAGAATTTGATTAAGCAAACAGAGAGCTTTGTTGGGGCTGATGTTGAGTCTTTAGTTAGAGAGGCGGCTTTGGCGGCTTTGCGTAGGGATGAGAAGGTTGAGAAAGTTTCAAAGAAAGATTTTGATGAAGCATTTAAGAAGATCAAAGCTAGTGTTTCTGAGGAGACGGCTAAGACGTATAAGAAGATTGAGGAATATTACTTGAAGAGAGCTAAGGCAGGGGCTGTTGAGGCTGGGCCGATTTATACTGGTTAACTTTAACCCTCCCGCCCACCCCAAAACCAATTGGACAGCAACTGTGTGCAGTGCTGTCTTATAGTGGAGTAGTATTGTAAGGAGGTAAAAATGAAAAGCAAAAAGAAAGAAAAGAAATGTAAAGATTGCGGATGTGATTGCAAAGGTTGTAAATGCGATAAGTGTAAGTGTTGATTAACTAGTTGTTATTATTTTTCAAATTGGACAGTCGAGTTGAAGAATACTGTCTAATTAGTTGTGATTGTCTTTTCTTTTTCTGTTAATAGGACGGAGTGTTCGGCTTGGGCGACTTTGCCTTTTGAGATTTCTACTAGTTGAGGATAATGATGTAGTAATCCTGCTTGCTCGATTTGTCTTAGAGCTAAAAGTCCTCTGGAGCTGAATTTTTTGTGAATCCAACGGGAGCAAAATGGAAGGGTTTGATATTCTTCTTGAATGAATTTTAGGACTTCACGGGCTTTTGGATCTCTAACATTTCCTTGTTTTTCTAATCTATAAATGCCTGAGGGTTTGCCGTCTTTTACTTTTCCTGAGCCGTTTGTGACGAAAGGTTCTACTGCGTAGAGTCCTTCTGGGATTTCTTGGTTTGATGAATTGTCAAAGTTTGGGATTGTGATTCCTGAGTGGAGTTCGTATTGATCTATTGAGTGTCCTGAGAGGTTTGCTATGGGAACAAAGTCTTTGGAAGTGATTGCTTTTTCTATTGAGGATCCTATTTGTGATAATGTGGAGTTTAATTTTATTGTTTCAAGAGATGACTTGAGGGCCGATTCTGCTGTGGAAATCAGAGATGTATTTTCTTCTGAATTGTCTAAATCTATTGTGAAGGCTGTGTCTGCTATGAATCCGTCGATGTGGCATCCTAAATCGACTTTTAGTAATCCTGAGGCTTTTGTTGTGTCGTCGTGGCTTGGTGTTGAGTGGGCCGCTATTTCATCTATTGCTAATGAAACTGGGAAAGCTGGTTTGGCTCCTTGTTTTTCTATTTGGGACTCAATACGTTCTGCGATTTCTAATAGGGGAATGCCTGGTTTTATGAACGATTTGGCTTGTTCACGAACACTTGCTATGATTGAGCCTGCTTTCTTTATCTTTTCAATTTCTTGTTGTTCCATTTTTGTAGGAGAACATTAGGAGTTTTTAAGCCTTCTGTCTTTGGGGATGTAATTGAATATTTTTTCACCATTGGATTTTCCTGAGCCTATTAAGTCATCTTGGTTTTTTATTATTACAGTGGCTGTTGGGACTTTGATGTTGAGGTCTTGGCCGTGGAGCCATTTGTCTAATTCAGAAGGGTTAATTTTAACTGTGTTTTTTGTTATTTGATCTTGGAAGAAGTGAGAGCCTTCTATAGAGAGTCTTAAGTCAGCATCTCTTGCAGACATGAGATAAAGGCCGAGGGATTCTATGTGTAGGATATTATTTAGTTCTTGAATTTCTTCTTTTGATAAGGAGCCGGAGTATCCACGAATTTTTTCTTTTCCTGATTCTATTAATAAATGTGGAACTTTTGTGATTCCGAATTGCTCGTTCAACTGTGAAATTATTTTTCTTTTTTGGTTTGAGCGGATGAAGTGGATTTTCATTTTATTTGACCTCTTCGATTTTCCAATTTAGTTCTTTGGCTCTTTTTTTAGGATAGTGCTCTTTACCTTTTTTTACTACCATACAATCTATTTTATGAATTGTTTTGTTGATTGTTAATTCACCTATTCGATATAGGTCCCACCATATCTTAGATGTATTCAAGTTTTTCCATTCCTTTGGAATTCTGTTATGATCAATTATGGCAATTACATCGATGTCACTTCCTCCATGTTCTTGATATGTAGATTCATATTTACCGAATTCTCTTTTTGTTAAACTTCCAATTATATATGCTTTGGAAACTTCTTTGGGAAGAATTGATTTAAGATGACTAACAATTTTTTTATGAATTGATTCTTGATTAGGATAGATTATTTTTTTTGGTTTAGTCATTTTTTATTTCTTTTAGTAATGTGAATTTAGATACGAAGAAACCTTCTGAGTTGTTGTCTTGAGGGTAGATTCTGCATGTCTTTTTTAAATCTGGATTAAATTTGTCTTTTTCCCAGGAGGTTAGGCCTGGACGGCACTTTAGAGGTAAGGAAAAGGTTTCAACTTTTAATGGGAAGTTTTTTAGAGCAAAGTCAAGAACGGCTTCGTTTTCTTCTGGAGCATGAGTGCATGTTGAATATATTAGAGTTCCGCCAGGTTTTAGAAGTTTAACTGCAAATGCTACGAATTTCTTTTGTTGTCTTGAAAGTTTTTTTATTACCTTGGGATTCCACATTTGAAATGTTTTTGGGGAGGATCTTAAGGTTCCTTCCCCAGAGCAAGGGACGTCTAAAAGGATTTTATCAAATTTCCAGTTTGCTTTGTGTAATCTTGAGCAGAGGGCGATTGCATCATGTTTTGTTACGATTGTGTTGGAGACGCCACAGCGTTCTAAATTGGATGCTAGAATTTTTATTCTGTCATGTTTTAAATCATTAGCGATTATTGTTCCTTCGTTTTCCATGAGGGCTGCGATTTGTGTAGTTTTTGATCCTGGAGATGCGAATAAGTCTAAGATTAGTTCACCTGGCTTTGGGTCTAAGGCAAGAGGAGGCATCATTGAAGAAACTTCTTGGATGTAGTAATAGCCTAAGATGTGTTCTATTGAGTTGCCGAGTTCTCCTGGAAGAAGATTTTGATTGACGAGTAAGATTTCTGGAAACTTTGGGAATGGTTGTTTGACAGACCATTTCTTTTTTAATCTTTTTAATAAGTCTGATGGAGAGATTTTTAGGGTATTACATCTTATGAAATGTGCTTGGCTTTGATGAACTATTTTTTCAAATTCTTGGAAGTCAGACTGGTCTGGGAGAAGGGTACGCATTCTTTTTTCGAATAAGGGCTTCATTTCGTATTTCATATTTTTAAAGAGAATAATAATGTTTAAAAGGTTTGCATTGTTATTTTTGTAATGCGGAAAAAGAGTGTGGTTTGGGCCGTAGTTATTATTGTTTTATTGGTAGTTGTAGGTTTTATATTATTTAGGCCTGGGGTTTTGCTTGCTCCTCCTGTTGTTTCATATGGGCCTGCTACTCCTGCTGATGGAGCTGATGTTGTGGGAACTGATTTGCAGATTGATTTGGATATTTCTCAGACTACGGAAGAGCATTATAGCTTTGTTGAATTGAATGATGATTTGGCTTTTCATGTTACCTTTGATGATAGGGATATTGGAGTAACAGGTTTACCAATAGATCTTGTTGGAGGAGGTGTTCCAATATGCGGAACTGAGTGTCCGATTTATCAAGATAAAGATATTGTTACAGATGAAAAGTTTGGAGATTATTATTTATTTGAAGCACAAACAAGTTCTGGAACTGGAGATGGGGATCAGTTGGAATATGCAAGAAATTCGAAGATTAATATAGACGCTGGAGAAGTATTTACTGTTAGTTTATGGGTAAAGACTGATTTTTCTGATACTAATACTTATATTGGGAATATTAATAATGGGCCTGGGTATAGTATAACTTCATCTGCGAGTGATTTGAAATTTAGGACATTTGATGGGACAACTAATTTGGAGATAACTGCTCTGAATCCAAGTCCTAATGTGTGGCATCATATTGTTGCTGGAAGAAGTGACACAGAATTATTCATGTATGTTGATGGAGTGCAAGTAGCAAGCTTGGTAGATAGTAGCTTACCAAGTTTAACAACAACAAGAGCTTTGATTATTGGAGCTAGAGGAAGGGGATGGGATGCAAAAACAGATAAGGGAATTGATGATGTTTTGATTTTTGAGAGGGCCTTGACTGCTAATGAAGTTTTGAGTTTGTATAATTCTGATGTGGCTACTGGGGGCAGACAGTATGATGAGACTTTTAGCGGATTAACTGGGACGCATAGTTTTGAAGGTTTTGCTGTTGCTTCTAGAGACCTTATTGGAACTAGTGCCAGAGCAAGTGCTGGATTAAGGACTGTTAATATGGATGTTGGACCGCCTCCAACAGTATTTGATGGAACTGCTTGCGGAACTATTGATACGCCCGGAGTTTATACTTTGCAGAAGGATATTGTTGGGGTTGTGGGTACTTGTATATTTATTGAAGCAGACGATGTAACTTTGGATTTGGGAGGATTTAAGATTGAGGGAGATGGGGTGACTGGAAATGATGAGTATGGAATTGACGTAGATGATTTCGATAATGCTATTATTAGGAATGGAGAGATTTCTAATTTTGGAGGTGATTCTACTGATCTTGCGAGTGGAGGAATTAAGCTTTATCATATCCAAAGAGGGCATACTGTAGAGAATGTTGTTATGAACCAAGTTGGTTTTTATGGTATACATTCGAACGCTGGAAATAATGTTTACTCTAATTTAGTTATAAATGGTAAAGATTATGGAGTTGGAATTGATTTATTTGGTGGAGGTACTGTTAGTGGTATGACTCTTTCTAGTTTTTCTACTGGAGTTTCAACTATTAGAACAGGAAATGTTATTTCGGATTTAACTATTAGTTCTTCTGATAATGGATTAAAGGTTACAAGTTCTGGCGACCAATTCACAAATGTTAATGTGGATTCTGTTACAAATATAGGAATAGATGTTCAAGGAAGTAGTAATGTCTTCCAGGTAATTGATGTAACTAATTCAAATACTGGAATATCTCTTAGTGGTAATTATAACAGATTTACCGATGTGACAATTGATGGGTCTGCATCGCATGCAGTTAATTTATTAAATATTGAAGGAAATGTGTTTAAGAATTTGGTGATTACTGGAACAGGCGCAGGAAGTTCTGATGTCAATGTTAATAATTTTGCTATTGTGACTAATTTAACGTTTTTGGATAGTGTTATTGATAAGTATATTTTCTTCCATAATATTATTGGTGGGGTCGATGAATTACATATTGGAAGCAGTGCGAATGGAATAATTGATTTTATAGGAACTGCTATAGATCCTCCTGGTTCCACTGGTTTGACTACAAATAACAAAGTTGAGTCTAATTTGGCTACTGTTGGAATTGATTTGCCTGCTGAAATTACATTATCTGGATTGCAAACAGGGCTTGAGAATCATGAGATTATGAAAGATGGTTCTAAATGTACTGATTGTGTTGCTTTGACTGACCTTGATTTAGAAACTGTGAGGTTTAGTGTTACAGGGGCTGGAGTTTATAATGTTGATGGGGAAACACCTGCTACTGGAGGAGGAGGAGGTGGAGGTTCTGGAGGGGGAGGGGGTGGTTCTCCTTCTGGAGGTGCTCTTTTTGTTAATGATGCGGAATTTGTAAGTGGGAAGAACAGTTTAATTAGAAGTGGGCAGAGTTTTGGGTTTAGAGCTGGAAGTGTTGAAGAAGAAGTTCATTATATTAAAGTTGATGAGATTGGGGATGAAAAAGTTACAATTACTATAACTAGTGATCCAATTATCTTGGAACTTGGTATTAATGAGCAGAAAGAAATTGATTTGGATGGAGATGGTGTGAATGATTTAGTAGTTAGATTTGATGGGGTTGTTAATGGCAGGGCAGAGATTTATGTTAAGTCGGTGACTGCAGAGGTTGTGCCTGATGTAGAGCCTGAGGAAGTTGATGTGATTGAGGTAGAGCAGCCTGCGCCTGCGGAGGAAGTTGATTATACTATTTATTATGTGATTGGAGGATTGATTGTTTTAATTGTTATTGTTGTTTTGGTTTTGAAGGCAAAGAAAAAGGGAAAACGGAAGTCTAAATCCAAGAAAAAATAAAGAGATTAGGAAAATCTCTATCTTTTCCTTGTGAAACACAAGGAAAATAGCCACCATTATTTGTGAGGCGCGAAGCGCCGAACGCGCTCGGTATCGACGGTAAAAGAGCGTTTAATACATATTAACAGAAGTTAGAACAGAGTTGCTTGTTTAGAGCCTTGTAGAACTTCATCGAGGTCTTTGTCGAAGAGGGAGAGGACTTGGTTTGCAATTGGTTTGATTTGTTTTTCTATGTAATGTTTGTAATCAAGTTTGTGTTTTATTTGAGAGATGGGTTCTGGGCCATCTGTTGTGAGGACATATTCAATTATCTTAGAGTCGAGTTTTGGAAGTTTTCTTGCGGCTTTTACATGAGGAGGTGTTGTTTTTGTGTATTCGTCTAAGGCTTTTCTAATGGATTTTCTGTAAACTAATTTTGAATCTAGTTTGCCTTGTGTAATCTTTTTGATATATTCTTGAATGAAACTTTCTATTTTTTCTTCGTGGAAGAGTTTTTTTAGGAGTTCTATTTGGAATTCTTGGGCTGCGTCTGTCCAATCACCTCGAATTGCTTCTAAACCTGTGATTTCTATTTCTTCTTTTCCTGATTTTTCTACTAAGCCTGCGTATCTTTTTTTGGCTGCTTTTTCTTCTTGGCCTCTGAGTTGAGGGATTAGCATTTTAATATACTGTTTCTCGAATTCTAACTCTAAATTGGATTGGCGGTTGTGTTTTTCTTTTGTATATGATTTGTAGAATTCATTTATGTGGGATTCTATTTTAGATCCAAGAGCGTTAGCTTTTTGTTTTGATAGTTCTGTATCGACGAAGACTGAGTCTGTGTCTGAGTAGATTGTTTTGAGATTGAATTTACTTTGTATTTCTTTGGCTGTTAGTTTGATTAGGAATTGTCCGAAATGGGTTATTGCGTTTGCTATGTCCATGTTGAAATAACGGCAGTTTGGAGAAGCTAAGACGCCGAAGAATGAGTTTTGTAGGATTTTGAGAGTGTAGTTTGCTAATTCGTTTTTTTGCTTTTTGGCAGACTCACGAGCTTCATGTAATTTTTTTATTATTTCTGGTAAAATACCTTCGGTATTTTTGAAACAGGCTTTATTTGGAGCTTGAATGCATCCAGGTTCTGGTTTTTCTAGAAAAGAAGCTGGGTCTATATTGAAAGTTCTTATGATTGAGGGGTATAGTGATTTGAAGTCTAGGACAAGAACGTTATCGTAAAGTCCGGGAGTTGGGGCTTGGACATAGCCTCCTGTTATTGGTGTTGGTTTTTGGGAGAACCTTAGGGTGGGAGAAACAAGTTTTCTTTTATGGGCTTCTTTTATGTATAAGGAATCGAAAGATGCAATTGGGCCTATTTTGTTTATTGGCATTCCTGTTAAATTGGATCTTTCTATAGCTAGTGGAATCATTTTTGTTTTTTCTAGGATTTCTGTGACGAGTTTACAGTCTAGAAGGTTATAGTCCGCTAATTTTTGTTGAGAAGCAATTGTATTTTTTTCGTAAAGGTCGTCTATTTCTATTTGTCTGTCTTTGCCTTTGAGGATTTTTCCTTTTCCGAGTAGGGCTTGAGAAACGTTTTCTAGAGTATAAGATTCGAATTTTGAGTGTTTTATCGTCGGTGCTTCTTGTATGAATGGGTCTCTGATAAATGAGAGAGCGTCTAGGACTATTCTTCCTGATACGTCTGCTGAAGATGCACGGAAGAAATTTGATTCTAGTCTGATTCTTGGTATTGAGTTTGAACGTCCGATGTCGAAGGGGATTTTGTTATGTAAGAACATTGCCTGTAAGATTGGGAGGTCGTGGTCTATGAAGTTCCATCCTGTAATTATGTCAGGGTCTAGAGCTAAGAGTTGGGTTTTGAATTTTTGGAGGCAATCTGCTTCTGATTTGCATGGAACTACGGATTTTAGTTTTTGTTTTGTAACCATGAAAGTTTTGTGGAATTTTTGGGAGTGAATTCCAATGCAGTACAATTGTCCTGTGGAAGATGTTTCAATGTCTACTGATGCTATTTTTAGTTTAGGATCGAAACTTTGGATCGCCTTTATTTTTGGGTTTGAGTACACTCTGTCTACCTTTTCAGAGGTTTCATAGGAACCTTCAAGATCCATTGTTGCGAAAATTTGATTGTCTGATAGGAATTTGTAGTGAGGTCTTAAATCTGCTTCATAAATTTCTGCGGATTTGTGGATTGCTCTGTAGAGCTTTGTTAGGTCGGATCTTAGGGATGCAGAGATTTTTGTTACAGGTTCTTTATCAAAGTTTGTTAGATCCGTTTTTGAGACTTCAAATTTTGAGAGATACTTTTTGACTTTCTTGACTTCTGAGGTTTTTATGAAGAAATGGGGTTTGAATTCATGTAAAGAAACGAAGGATTGGCCGTTTTCTAGCTTTCCAAATAGTTGGATAAATGTCTTATTTTCTTCTACGATATAGCTTGGGTATATTATGAATGCTTTCATAATCATTAATGGGGAAGTTGATTTATAAGGTATTTGTTAGAATGTTAAGTTACTTAACAGTAGTTACAATGGAAAGGTTTAAATATGTTTAATAATGGGATTTATTATGAGTGAAAGACAAAAATATATTGTTGTACTACCAGAAGAGGGTGTTGGAGTTAGAGAATATAGTGATATGCCTAAGGAAGGTGTGACTGTTGCTTCTAGTGTTGCTGATGCTGTGGGGCATGTTGTTTTTAGGAATATTTCAGATAGGACAAAGGGAAGGGTTATTGTGTCCAGATTAAAGGATTTGGCTGATGGAGATTTAGAGAAGTATGTTTTTGAAGTTCCTGAAGTTGTAAATGAAGATGGCAGTCAATTACCAATTCCTGAGAGGTATGCTATGCAGGAAAATGCTTTAGCCCAAGAATTGGCTGGAGGAAAAACTCCTTCAATAGGCCAAATTCAAAAATCTAGATTATTACTTAGGTCTTTGGATTAGTTAATTATATTAATAAGTTATTTCTTTGAAATTGGACAATTGGACAAACGTTGAGAACGGCTTTGTCCTATAAGTACGAAAATGGGATTGCAAATAGGAGATATTGTTCCGAGGAAGAGTATTGGTTTTGAAGACTTGTCTGGAAAAGTGGTAGCTGTGGATGCTTTTAATGCGATTTATCAGTTCTTGAGTAGTATTAGGCAGCAAGATGGGACGCCTTTGATGGATAATGAGAAAAGAGTGACTTCGCATTTGTCTGGGCTGTTCTATAGGAATATTGCTTTGTTAGCTGAGGGGATAAAGTTGGTTTATGTTTTTGATGGGGAATATCATGATTTAAAGAATAAGACGAAGGAGAAGAGGGCTGAGGTTAAGATTGAGGCTGCTGATAAATATGAGGCAGCTAAGTCAGGAGATGATGTTGAGTCAATGGGACGATATGCTAGGCAGATGAGTAAGATAACTGGAGAGATGATTGAAGAATCTAAAGGATTGCTGGAAGCGATGGGTATTGCTGTTGTTCAGGCACCTGGAGAAGGTGAAATGCAGTGTGCGCAATTGGTAAAG
>NZAS01000015.1 GCA_002686195.1 Candidatus Pacearchaeota archaeon
GCACTAAAATCCATAGCAGGAGCTGGTGTTGCAGATAAGAATATAAAAGAAGCAAGAATAAGTTTAAGTAAATTTTTCATTTTATTTCTCCATTGGTTATATTAATAAATATATTAATAATCCATTCTTACAAAAAATTTCATAGGCATTTTTGTTGATTTAGGTATCGGTTTTGATAATTTTGCATAACCCAAAAGTAAATTTTGTTCATCATAAAGTCCAATTTCAGTAATATAAATTGGAAATAAACTTGATGTTAAATTATCTTTCAATTGTCCCAACCCATTCGAATTAAATACAGTCATATTTGTAGTATTATTTAATTCTCCAGGCTTCGTCCCACACACCCATTCATAAGTAGTATTAGTTTGTGTCCCTTTAAATTCTGCCAGATAACTAGTTGAAGTTACATCTGAATAATTAACACTACCATCAAACGATGCAGTTTCAGTTATCGTAAATATACCCACATCATAAAAAATATTTCCAACATAATTATCTGATGATGATATTGACGTATCCGCTGATTGAGAAAATGTTGCATCAGGAGCATAAAGATTTCCATTGCTATCATCTTTAATTTCAATAGTAGATGAAGTGGAATTATCAGTTAAAAGAAAAGAACCCTTTTTAATTTCTTCTTTAAAATCTAATTGTGAAATAGATACTATTGAACCTTCACTATAAAATTTATTTAAAAATATAGGTTCACCATACTTATCCTTACTTCCAATTACAGCAATATCATTAAACGTAGGATTATTTTGTGCTAATTCAGAACCACTTAAATAAAAATTTATTCTAGCAAAATTATAATAACTTGATGATAAAGAATTATTTGAAGCTGATATAAATTTATATCGGTCTAATTGAGATTGATTTAACTCAAATTTTCTATGAGTCTTAAACTCATATACATTTTTATCGGATTGATTGAAATATTTAAACATTCCATAACATTAATAAGTCAATCTTACTTTTACAATAGCTTCAGAACTAAAGTTTTTATTCAAAGCAGAACTTAATCTTCCGACAGCTATTAACGAATTTTGTTCATCATAAAGTCCAACTTCACTTATAAAAGTTTGTGGATTAGAAACCATATCAGAATGCCTTATTTTATATTGAGAACCACTCCAAAAAGTTATATTATTAGTTGAATTAAATTTTTGAACAGTAGCTCTACAGAAATAATCATAAATATATTGTTGTTCTTCAGAACGTAATGTCATTGACCCCAATTCCATTGCTCTTGCTATTTTCCAAGCATTATCTGTACTATCTGTTACAGTTACATCAGGAGCAAGTCCGGTTCCACCACCCAAATGAGTACTTCCACTTGTTATATATTCCGCATCACCAGGTAAACTAGACGAAAGAGCGTTACCACTTAATACAAACAATCCTGCATCAGGATAAAAGAAACCATAAGTTTTTGTTGCCGCGGCTACGGCAACTGAACCAGCAGACCCAGATACAATACTATATTTTTCTCCAAATGGAGCAAATAATGGGTTCTGTGTTTTACTGTCATCAGTTAAATATATCTGGTCTGCCACACCAGCCGTAGTTGAACCAGATAATTTCATTGTCCATGTGCCAGGATTTAATCTGTCTTTCATTTGTAACCTTTCGGCTACAATAAAATAACAATCTGATTGAGTTACTTCATTTGTACTATTAGTACCATCTACCATTCGCCAACCAATTCCATCCCTTAATCTATCAGCTTCGGCCTCTGTGAAATTATAAAATTGTTTATAAATTGCTTGAGTTGTACCCCTTACAGTTGCCGATTGTTCTGCGCTTCCGCTCCCTCCAATATGACCATAAGACACACTAAAATGGTCTTTTGAATTATATTGTAAATTATAATAATAATTTTTTTGAGTTGATGATAATGAAGAAGTCGATAAACTTGAGCCAGCCAAAGTTCCAGCCCCACCATCAAAAAATCCAGTTGTTGTAGTAATTTGAGTTGTTACTTGATCTGCTGCTGTTAAATCTTGAAAAGCCATAATTCTCTATACCTATACATTATTTTGTTGTACAGTAACAGTTACAAATCCTGGAGCAGCTCCCTCATGAGTTATTTCAACTCCAACTGTTTTCTGTGAAGTTATTTTACCGTCTTGGGCATTTAATTCAAGAGAGCCGTCTTGTCCAACTGCTTCCCATGTTGCCATAACAGGAGAGGGATGTTCAAAAGGTACGAGATCAGTTATCAAAAAACTGCTGTCTGAATATGACATCGGCGGCGTTGCAGATTTTAAACCTCTCACATCCAATACTTTAAAAGTAAAATTTGGGTTTTCAATCCACGGATAAACCTGGGGGGAAATCCAAATTTGATTACTTGCTGTTTCTCCTGGTACCTTTTCAATAGTTACTGAAGTTCCACTACTAACCAGAATAAAAGAAAAACCTGAGACATTACGTTCTCCATCTCCCCATAAAGTTGAACGCATAAAAACATTATCATCGGGCACGGCTTCTAGCATAGGAAGTGAAGTTATAGCACTTCCATATGAATCTGAACCACTTGGGTGGTCTGGATTATATAATGTATAATCTACTCCAGTATCACCAAATCCAAATTTAGTAATTCCTAAAGGTTGTCCTTGTGCTAATTTTTGTCTACCAACTTTTGTTAAAATAGCATCTACAATAACAGTATCGTTGTCTAATATTCCCATATCGAATCAATCCTTATTTAATAATAAATATATCTAAAAAAATTTTTAATTAATTTTGAATTACTTTTAATTTGTTCAATGTGTCCGACCCACCAACTAATATAGTATAAGCGGCAGTATCCGGTAATGGATCATAAGTAGGATCAAATAGAGTCGAATTTCCTCCATCATATTGAGTTCCTTTGTAAATTAAATTATCCAACACATCTTTACTTGTTCTAGCATGAATATAATGATTTGATGGATAAAATATCTCTCCATTTGAAGAACTAAAAAATCTTGTTCTACCTACCATTCTACCATCTTTAAGAGCATTATCTGGAGGAAAATTTACTGAATTTGATCCGAAATACGATTTATAACTAAATCCATTTCCTTTATCTATAAATTGCCTATTATAAAAATGTTTATAATTATCATGATGATTAAATGGTTGTTTTGCATTTGTTCCTATTCTATCTTCATAAGCACCACTTACTGGATAAAATTCTTCAGTATCACCAATAGTTGGAAAGGTAAATCTTGATTCATACTTATAAGTATTATAATTACCATCACTACCTGGATTTGATGAGTAGAAAAATGTTTGATTAGTTTCTGTGCCATGATTTTTAGAAAACTCATTTTTACTACCAAATAACAAATTTTTAAAATTACTTAGTTCAATATTATAAACATTTTCTCTTCTCGAATCCGATAAATCAATTGGTTTTACTGCTACAGATGTTTTAAAATTTAAATTAGTAGTTGAAGTTACACTTAACTCTTCTTCCATCATATCAACAGTAGCAGTTTTAAAATTCTTATTAGCAGTCGAAGTTATATTTAATTCATCATCAGTCATATCAACAGTAGCAGTTTTAAAATTCTTATTAGCAGTCGAAGTTATATTTAATTCATCATCAGTCATATCGATTGTAGCAGTTTTTAAATTTGGATTTAATTTTGTCTGTAATACTGCACTTTTCATTTTAGGTCGAAATAGCTGGTCATTTTTTACATTATAAGAAAACTCAAACGTTGTATTGGCAGGAACAAGGGTTTCAAGATTTTCTATAAATTCAGGACTCAATAAATTCTCAGTACTTTTTAAATTTGAAACTACATCAACTTCTACAAAATTGTCACTAATTATTTGTTTTCTCAAATCAATTAAATCAGAATAACTACCTGACCCTCTATCATCCAAATAATTATCTAATCTAAAATCAGACATAATATTAACAATCATCGAATCAATCTGTGAAATATAAGAAAAAGTTTTTCCAAATCTATTTGTATCATATACAGTTAAATTAGGTGGATTAAGTGGATTAAACGGAGTAGAAAGAGTTCTAACATCCGGACTTAATTGACTTACGACACTGAGTTTAGCTCCTGTATTAATTTGATTATCATTTTGTATGTCATCTGTTCCCTTTACATTAAATTTATAAAATTTTTGTTCATTTGTAAAAGTTTTAAAATTTAAACTCGGTTGAGTTGATATTAAATGTGAATAATCTTTTACCTTTTGTGGATTAAAATCTATAATTTTTAATGATCCCGAACTTGGATGAGTATTCCAATTAACAATATTCTCATTTAACCTAAATCTATAAATCACATCGGTGACACCAGATGTAGCACTGCCTCCAACTAAACTATGATAATTTAAAACATGTTGTTTAAATTTTGACATACTAACATAACTACTCCATGCTCTTATTTCAGCAACTGACCCAGAAAGTGATTCTCCAATTAATAAGTTTTGGCTACTAAGACTTGAACCTGTTACAAAATTTTGGTTTATATAAGACCCAGATAAATAAGAAGCGGAAATACTATTATCATGAGATGACATACTTATAAACTGTACATTTCTTATTTTATCATCGTCTTTGCGACCAACAAACATATGATAAGATTGTGTAAATGTAGAAGCCCCTATTGTATTGCTTGACGTTGCTACATTTCGTTGTACCATTACATTAAAAATATTATCACTCATTATATTATCAATATAACCAGTTGACATTGATACATGATTTGTTCCAATAGCACTTGATGCATCTTGTTTATAATTTAATCTAAACTCTAAACTGCCAGTTGTATTTGACGATCCAGATGGAACAATTCTTAAATCCCAAAAATCATTAGAACCACTTGACCTCAATAAAGTTTGTGTATTTGTAGATGGATTCGAATGAAAAACAAATTCAATTCCATTCGGTTCAGCATCATTCACCCACCAATCGAGTGCTAGATAATCGGAACCTGAACTTAAATTCAGCATTGGAAATGTATGATTTTCACTTATGAATGAAATATTACCAGATTTATTTTTTAACCCATCAAGCAAATCACTCGATGTATTATCAACCACTGTTGGATTATGGTCTTCTATTGACCCCCCATATTCTTTAAGTGCAAAAGATTCTGGATCATACCCGTATAAATTCAAAAGAGCATCTAATGATTCTTTTGTACCTTTCGCCTTATAAATGTATACTATATTATTTAATATTTTTTTCCACAAAGAATTAAGTGATGTTTTTAAACCTATACCATCCCCCTGAGTACTATTTAAATAATCTGAAATGCTGCCTGAATAAGGATTAAATAAGTTAAACCCTACAGAGCCACCAATCATTGATAATAAATTATCTGGAATAGAATTAGGATTTTTATAGCCCATTTTATAAAAATTCTCATAATTATCAATATAACTCCTCAACAAATCAAACTGCTCACCCAACATATTTACAAAATTCCTAAGAGTCTGGTGGTCATCTCCAGTTCTCAAAAATAAAGGTAAATTATTTACTAACGAATTAATATTATCATTATCATATTGAGATGCACTACTCTCCATTCCATTATACCAATTATTCCAATTAGTTGAACCGGCATAACTACCAGAAGGCGGTCTGTGAATTATACTAAATGGATGAATATCAGTTAGGTCGTTATAAGAAACCTTTACATCTGTAAATCTTACATCATTAGAATTTGTATTATCCACAAAAACTGGAAATAAATCCCCTTGAGGTAAAACAGAAGCAGTTACATAACCTAATATATTTGAACCAGCTGGTGTTTTAATATCAGGAAAAAACATTGGTCTATGTTGCCCACTCCCATCAGTAATTCTATATGCATAACCATCTCCATCACCACCTTTTGTAGAAGCATTTAAAATATTCGAAGAGCCACTTAATATCTCATAATAAACCCCGTTTGAACCAGACCACCTTTCATCTATTATAGAAAGTTTTTGAATGTCACCATCAATTAATGCAGAATCACTTGGTCTCCAATAATTTTGTTGACCTTTAAAAACATACCTTTTATAAAAAGACCCAGTTGATGTTGGACTTATTACAGCAGAACCACTAAATGCTTCATAAGGTATTCTTCTAAAATTTAAATAATTATAATCATTAAAAGTAATATCATAATTTAAATTTGCATTTCCACCATCTAAAGTCAAATCTAATCCAGTCGATGGAGTACTAATATTATTTCCGCGTAATATAAAAGACAAATAAACATCTTTATTAGTTCCAAAAAAAGGCGGAGCCTCAACATTATAAACATCTGTAAATAAATGTAAATAATTACTATCAGTTGTTTTTTTATAAACTGTATCAAATCCTTCTATATTAGTAAATTTAGCTAAAGTTGAATTTTTTGCATTATTAGAAAAATTATCACCGCCAAAATTATAACCAACACCCGGCGCAGAAGCAGATGAATAACTTTGACCATCATTATAAAGAAAATATTCGTAATGAGTAAACTCATCTTTAACTTGTTCAATTTGGCTAAACAAATCTTTTCTTTTATCAACAATAGTTTTACTACTTGAAAACTGAAGTGATTCGCTTATTTGAGTATGCAATCCTTCAAGTTTCACCACCTTAGTTTTAAAATTTTGTAATTTTGATTTTGCAGAACCAAAAAACGCATGATTATCAAAACGACTATAATCAATATTTAAATTAATATCCTTTTTCTGTCTTGAAAGTTCACTAATAATATTAGTACCATGAGAACCAGTTATTGAATTATAGTTCTTATAATTAAATTCTATATTTTGTCCTACGTCTTCAACGGTATAACCTTCATCAATTTGCAATCCAATACCTGATATTGCTAATTGTTCTCTGTCAATAAAAAATACAGTTTGTAATTGTGAAGATAAAAATTTAGTTACAATACTGAAATTTTCATATAATGTCTGTATGTCTTCTGATAATGGTTCATTTAATTTTAAAATTAAAGTCACCTTATCATCAGTCATTCTATCAAACGCATAACTATTTATTGGAAGCATTCTCGCTGCAGTTAATTCCAAAAATGAATTAAACTGATAACCATTTTGTTCTTCATTCAAAAATAAAGATATACTATTCTCTAATACTTCTTCAATTGTTTCAGTTGAAGTTAAACTTAATCTAATCTCTTTTCGCGTTGGTGATATTTCTGATATATACAATGATTGATTATCAGGAACATTATCTTCATATCTTTTAACGAAATCAAATTGTAAATTATAATTACCTTCTGAAAAACCTTGTCTATCTAAATACTCATTTGGTTTTAAAAAAATATTATTATTTTTAATAAAAAAATCCGTATTGATAATCAAATCATCACTTAATAAAAAAGAACCAATATCAGAAAAAACAGATAATTTAATTTTATGATTATCCGAGTTAAAATCTGGAAGTGGACTTACTTCATCAACTTGAATTAGTCGTAAAGTTTTGTCATCGTATTGTGATAATATTTCCATTTATTAAAATGCCTGTTCTCTTTTATTATTTTCTAAAATAGGAGTTTGCATTGTATCAGTTTTTATTAATTCTCTTGTCCCCACGGATCCAAGTTTATAATCTCCAATCAGTACTCCCTTAATTGAATTACCAGTTGTATTTTCAATAGATAAAAATTCAATTTTTTCTGGATTAATTTCTATTAAACAACTATTCTTTAAATCGGAATCACTGTTATTTATAAATATATCAGTAACTATACTATTATCTTGATTAATAAAATCATTGATGCCATTTTCAATTGCAGATGAAAAATATCTTATCTGACCTAAATCTAAATTTCCAGGATGTTCCCCGTACAATCCGTTCTTAAAATTTTCTATAGATTCTTTACTTGATTTTTTATCTAAAAAACTACCATGTTCGGAAATTTTTCTTGATGTTTCAGTTAAAGATTTAATATACTTTGATTTAGAATCTAAACCACCTACTATTACTTCTTTATCAATCAATGGTAAAAAGTTAAAATCAGTTCCACCAAATATTTCAAAGTCTTGAGACAATGCAGTACCCTCATTAATATTAATATTTTTTGTTACTAATATTGTTTCATTTAAAATAGATAAATCCTTTAAGTATCTATAAACTATTATTTTAAGTGTTTTAACACCTGGCGTATTATAAACATGACTAGATAAATTCAATTCACCATCAACCATTATTGGTTTTGAATAAATTAACTGAGATTGATTAAGTCGTTTCATATTAAAATCATTATATCCAGGATATTCTTCCATTTCATATAATTGAAAATACGATGTATTTAAAAAGGCATCATCACTTAATAAAGTTTCTTCATCCCCCCACTGGACAACTTCATAATAATAAACACTTTCCTCTGGTGACCTTGAATCTTCAAGTATTTCCGTTAAGTTGGCCGAACCGGAATCAGTATGTATTGTATAAAATAAATTAATTACTTCCAGAGCATTTCCGGCGGTAACACTATTATCAAAAGATGTTACACCAAAAAGATTTATTCCAACATTAACTTTAACTGGATAAGATGTATCAATAAATTTATCTTTTTCTAATTTAAAATCATAATNAAGTAAATNATTTNCTTCTTCTGTAAAACAAGAAACTTNAAAATCAACTGGATCTATTTCTCTATTTGTTTCTATAAGTGGAGAGATACGTCTATAATAAGGATGTCCCCAAGATATTAATGTTTCCCAATCATTTTGGTTATAACTAATATCATACTGATACTGAAGGTCAGCATATTCAATATCAACAGGCGGATAAATACTATAAATATCATTTTCATCTCGCCACCATATTTCAGAATTCTCTTCTGTCGATTTGGGATCGAGGTGTCCTTCTATTGCTGGTTCCGTGAGTAATACCTTAACTGTTCGGATTGAAGTCAGGAATGGATTTTCAGGCATTGTTTCGTAATCTATAACATCATTTAAAATATTTTTAGTTGGTAAACTTAATATAACTTTAAAATAATGAAAACGTGCTTGGGGAAGAGAATCCGGGCCCGGGTGGGGATCCCCAATCTCATCACTCGGGACCTGTAGGAACATATCATCAAGAATATCATCAATTAATTCCTGAACATTATCTTCAAATTTTATTAAAATAGGAATTTCATCTGGTTGGTTTAAAAAATCCAAGTTTGTATAATTTGGACCTTCTTCTATATTATTATTTTCTAGTATAAATCCATAATTGGCTAACAATACAGTTCGTAACTCTTCATACCTGGCTATTACCCACTCTTCACCTTCAGATGGAACTTCATGACCCACACCATAAGACTGGTCGTCACCAACCAGTACATTGGTAGAATTGATTAGGTGAATATGTTCATGGTCAACGGCTACTATTTCACCATTAGCTCTATCTTCCAACCATTGATCATTATCAGTAGTTGGGTCTGCCTCTGTCTCATATTCTCTTATTATTTGTTGATATAAGTATCTAATTTGTGAACCGCTCGCTATATTCATATGCACCGGTCTGCCCATATATTCACCTTCTACATTCAACAATGGAGCAATACTAGATAAAGGTGAAAAAAAGGTTCTATTATTTTTTACAATAGAATTCCAATTACCCAAAGAAAACTTTTCTAAATCATTTCTATCTGACCCAATCTGTCTTGATGTTCCAGATGGGTAAATACCAGATTTTAATAGTGAAGGTTTAAAATTATCTTTATACGAACTCATTAAAATGCCTGCTCATTATTTAATTGTTCAATAGGATCGGGAATATTTTGTATCGTAGATTTCTTAATTCTTAAATTTTCATCCAATTCAACTTGAAAATCTTGGTTATAAATCAAATCAAATATATTTGTTTTATCAAAAATATCATCAGTTGTTCTTTCTTGAAAATCAATATTTAAAATCAAATTACCTTTCATCTCATCTTTATCTGTTATGGGAGCATCATCTTCCCCATCCCAAGTTGTTTTTGAACCAAAAAAAGTAGTATCCGGTTCTACTTCAGTAAACATTCCAAATTTATTTAATTTTGGTAAAATAGGATAATAATATTTCTTACCACTATATCCATCTTCCCATCGTTGTATAATGTCTTCATCTATAATTATTTCTTTATAAGAAGTTCTTGGTATCATTGAACCAGAAATTGGATCTTGACCATCTTGAATTTGTACATTAGTTAAATTTCCAAAAGTAAAAGTTTTTGGTATAATATTTTTCCAATAAACATCTTCATTTGGATTATCATAAATACTTGAAGAAAATCCCAAATGTTCCCACATATTTACAACTCCATTATACATCTTTGTTAAAGATATATCCACATCATATAAATCTGTGTTTTGAAAAGAATTAAAAAACTTTTTATTTATAACTCCATTATATATTTTATTCTCACTATCATCAAATCTTGGACTCTCATATTCATTAACAAAATCTATATATTGTTCAAATAAATATTGAATCCCAAATTTAGCAATTGTATCCATTAATCCCAACTTATCAAATTCATTATAATCATCTATAACTGCACTCAATCTTTCTTCCTTTGTAATAGGATTAAAACCGGCTAAATTAAATAAAGTCTTTGCATAAGATGATTCCAAACTGATACCGCCTATTGTAGCAAAATTATTATAATCAAAAAAAGGATTTTCATAATTATCCGATGGATTTATAATCATATTAGTTTCAAACCGTTCCCACCAATAA
>NZAS01000016.1 GCA_002686195.1 Candidatus Pacearchaeota archaeon
TACAAGTGCAAAGTACACTGTCCTCTGTTGGAGCCTCACCCAATGTAGATTTAATTATCTCAGATAAAACTAACATTTTTTTAGGCTCATCTTTATTTAAAACCCCATGCTGAAGTGGACGTCTAATATCTACCTTTCCTGGAAACATTCTTGCCACTTGCATTGAATCTTCACCTATTACATAGAATTTATCAGCATCTTTTACATACTGCCAATTATTTCTTTTTAAAACCTCTTCAACATCTTCTGCTTCAACCATTTCCACAAATGCATTTCTGATTATGTTTACATCAATGTTATCATCACCTGTTGATTCCGACATTTGGCAAAACATAGTTCCTATGTCGAAACCAACTATTCTATCTTTGCTTTCACTCATAATAAATCTTCCAATTCACCAATATTTCTATTGACATTACTTTTAATACTCTTGTTTTCCGTTCTGACTTTAGACTCGGAATCCTTAGTCATTCTTTTGACTGTTTGTTCATGCATCCTTAGAAGAGTCTCTGGGTCCATATCTACTATTTCGTCATATTGTGGATCCCCAACGCCCTGAGGTCCATAGTGGTTGTGAACCTCTTGCGCCGGTTGCGGATTCTGCAAATTAGTTAATAAGCTAGTTAATTGACTAATAATAATATCCACCTTTTCGTCAGAACCAGAATCTTGATCCTCTCCAGTAGAAGCGCTCTTCATAACCTTATCCATGTGAGAGGATAAATCATCTTTTAATTTTTGTCCAAAATCATCAAGATTTTTTTCAGTTATACCTCTTCCTTCTGCTCCAAGTGGTTTATCAGGTTTTTTAGAGTTACCAAAGCGAGTATCTTTTTTCATAACACGTAAAAATCCTTTCTTTATAGCCGTCGTTAAGCTTTTGGATCTTTCGGAGTCCATCCTATCGCACACCTTATCTAAGTCTATGCTCCTTTTAGGAGGAAGCACCAACCTAAGATCAGATATACACACTTCTTTTTTTGTAACATTCATTATATAAAACATAATTATCTTCTAATTTTTATCCTTGGATATGATCCTCCGATTTCCCTAGAAAGATCCAAAGTGTTAATTTTTTTACACTTAAGACAAAACCAGTGTATTTTTTTTTCAAAGAAGTTAATATCAAATCTTTTAAAATTTTTCTCAACAACTGACTCTTTACAATGTTCACACACTACATTCATGACATATTTTTCAACAAACTTAACCTTCTTTTTACTCTACTTATCTTATATATATAACGATCTTTTATAGAAAAAGATTTTCTATCAATTGCATGAGACATGAGTCTCTCAGCTCTAGCTTTTCCAATGCTTTGATCTTCTCGAAGAGCATCGTCTATCGTATTATTGCTTATAGCATCACTTATTAGAGAAAACCTAGACTCAGGAGACAGCCATGAATACTTATTTCTTAAACAGTGTATCTTTNATTCATTTACATCAACCTCTCCATCTCGTCTTAAATCAAATAGGTCAATATACAACTCTATCATTCGCCTATCTTCAATGCCTACATTGTCAATAAGGTCTTTATATGTATGGACAATAGGCTTGAGGGCTGTATCTTTATTCGAAGCTTGCTTACCACCAACCATTCCAAGCATCTTACACATATAGTTATCGACCCTTAAGCCATTGACAATAGAGGCTAATATGCTTTTTGCTAACGAATCATTTTTATATTGGTATGACATGTCCTCAATAATTGGAAGTAAATATTTTAAAGTTTTTTTCTTTATTGTGGTTTTATTTCCCCGAACCTTTCGTCTTGCACCTAATATTACTACCGGTACAGATCTTTGAAGAACTGATATATTTTTAATCCCTTCTCCGCTCTCAGATAAAAGATATTGGTTTAAAATCTCCTTTCTTGCATTCTTAGTGCCTTCAAAGTGATCATTATTCTTTATCTTCATAGAATACCTAGGTTTGCTTCCCCCAATAGTTTTAGCTATTGGTATTCTATTCCCATCGTCTCCTATTTTGTAATCATAAAAAGTCATCCTTAAAGACATTTCTAAATCATATAAATCCTGAGCTATCCCCGCTGTCACCCCAGGTTTTGCCTGTCTAAACTCAGCGTCATCAACCTTTTTAATAGATGTTACAAAATCTTTTGCAAAAGCACGGTTATTTACAATCAATTTTACAAGTTTGCCAACAGCCTGCCCGTTTCCAGACTCAACATCTCTCAATAGCTCCTTGTTATGCAAAACTGGAGAAGACCCAAACCTATCTAAAGCCTCAGAGAATGGGATGTCAGACTTAAAGTCAAATGAACCATTTTCATTTAACGGATCCAAAGAAACCTCATCTCTACCAGAATCATGAGATCTAGAATAGCTAAAAGAAACCAAATTATCATTTAGCATATCAATCTGAAGTCCAATATCCATTGGCGTAGCACCTTCGTTTACTGATTTTTTTATTCTTTGAGCAATTTCGTCAAGAGATTCAGAGTATCTATCCAACATAGATTCAATGACTGCTATGTGGGTACTCTTTATATTTATATTTGTTTTTGCTAGATTCTTTATCTCGTCTTTTATCTTATCTCCAATGACACTTATCTTCGATTCAGCCAAAAGAAGACTACTATAGAAATGAGGTAAATTATTAATAATTTTTTGAGTCCTAACATCCTTGAGGGTTCTTTGCCTTATCTCCTCCTCAACTGGATCTTCTTTTTCTTCCTCAATGTCCTGCTCAATTCTTTCTTGTCTTATTATGTCTATAATCTCTTCAGGAGACAAGTCAGATACCTCCTCCCTGTCTTTATTCTTTTCTTTCCAGTCAAATATGTCATCCCTATCTTCTTCTGATAAAACACGTGCAGGAACCGTAGAAACTGGGCTTAATGCATCCCCATCGTGCGAAACAGACACGCTCACAGAGGATTCTCCACGCTCCTTATAGGCTGACCCAGACCACGTATTGTACGACTTAACAATACTATCAACGCACATTCTTATTAAATCTACGTTTCTAGAGTCAACAAGATCAATTAATTTTTTAAATAACCAATAAAATAGAGGATACGAATTGCCTTCTGATTTTATTATTGTTGTATATAATGACCTAAGTCGTGTTGCTGACCTTGCTAACCATTTACTATTAAGATATTCACTAGGAAGATGCTGAGGAAACGTACTAAAGAACCTTGCTATATCATCTCTTTTGCCTCTTGCACCAACTCCACTACTCGTAAGAATGTACTTTTCACTGATGCCAAAAATAGAATTTTCTACCCATTGGGAAAAATCGAACATTAGATCGTTATCTTTTTTCCCTCTTGAAGTCAATCCTCGCAAGATATTGTCTCTCTCATCTTCCATAAATTTTATAATACTTTCCCTTAAGTTTGTTTTAATATAAGAATTAACTATAAGTAATTGACGTTCAAAAGATGGAGCTATCTTCTCTTTTTGCATGTCAGCATCAAATTCTGGCTGAATAACCTCTTCTGAAGGACTCTCTCTTAAGGCACTAGAGGAATTTTCCTCTAACCAAAGATTGTTTATATACTCTTCAACAGAACCCCAAAAGACTCCAAGCTCTCTTGCTTTTTCTCTAATCTTGGAATAAGCAACGTCTGCTTCATCGTTTTTAAATGATGAATGTAAAGATAGATATTGTCGTACTAAAAATTGTACCTCTTCTGGAATATCGTCAGATAATCCATCCACCATATCATCGACGTGCTCTTGGGAATAGAAATCTCCAAACATCTCTTCTTCATCTTGAGATACTTTAATTAATAAATTATTTTTTATACGCTTTAACCAATTAGACATATTGCACCATTATTAAGAATTTCAAATATTAGACCTTACTTCCTTTGATTCTGCCGACTATTCCTATATCTGTCCTCTATCCTAGCAACAACCTCGTGCCTATAGCAAGACGACAGTGGAAGCTCATAAGAACCAACGCCTTCAACTCCACTAAGTCTTGTCAAAGCGTCCTGTAGCCCATTGTTGTCTTGAATATCAGACTGAAATTCGTCACCTGTACATATGATTTTTGTATTATGACCGAGTCTTGTTAGAACCATATGCATTTGTTCTTTTGTGCAATTTTGCGCCTCATCAACAACGACAATACTATCATCAAATGTGACTCCCCTCATAAATGCTACTGGATATGCTATTATCTTCTCATTTCTAAACAATCTATTTAAAGCTGTTTTTGCTAGATATTTTTCAAAAATAATCTTTACAGGAGCAAAAAAGGGATCAAATTTCTCATTCATATCCCCAGGAAGATGCCCAAGCTGCTCTCCAGCACAAACATAGGGACGAGTAATTATAATTCTTTGTGCGCTACCTGAAAATAAGCATCTCAAAGAATAAGCAACGGCAAGTGTCGTTTTTCCAGTACCAGCACACCCATGTAAAAATGTAACTGAATTACCTTTAATGGCCCTTAATGCTTCTTTCTGATCATCATCTAGAGGAGAAAAGTCTATACTATTTTGAGACTGCGTAGAGGACGAAGACACAGTTTTTCTTTTTTTACTCATTATATTGTTCTTTGTCTAATTTTAAAATTAAAAAGGAGGGATCATCCCTGTCTGCACGAGAGATAATTCCTCCTAAAACACTCTTTAGATACTCACTTGGAAAATCAGCAAACATACTAATTACATAATTCCAAAATACCTTTTTAACACGAACTTTTTTTCCTGATAACACTTTAAGCCTTATAAAAAACAAATCCCTGTTGTATTTTTTCTTAATTAAATCTGATTTTCTATTTATCTCATTTATAACCAGAAGCTCTTCCCATCTATTTTTATCAAAATCATTTTCAAGAAATTCCTTTTCAGATGGGCTTAGAGTATCAAATAGTCTTTTTCTCTGAAAAAGACTAAGAGGACGAGTAATACTAAAATATTCTTCATAATTATTAAAAATAAAATTAGAAAACTTATGCACCTTTCTGATTTAAATCAAAGCCAGACAACCTTATGTCGTTATTATCAATAACTCTAATTTCTCCATTGTCTAATATAAATTTGTTGTTCGCATCAATTGTTCCATCGATAAAAGTCAATACCATATCGTTGGCAATGGCAATTCCCTTATTCTCTAAAAACACTACTTTTAGTTCCTGTGGCAATTCTTTAACAATTGGATGTGTATTTTGCAGAATAAAGTCTTTCAATCTAGCACTAGGTAAAAAATAAAAAGTGACACTATCGTCGCTTACTGCATTTTTCATTGCTTGTATTTTATCTGATACAGACATATCTTATATTCCTATTCTTAACTAGATCCACTAAATAAATATCGGAAATATCTAGATCTGCCACCTGGTAATGTATATTCTGGAGTGACAATTGCTTTTGTTAGTCCAACGTATGGTCCGAACTTCTTAGCATCCAGCATTTTTGTAAAGTCTTCTTCATAATTCTTTTTCAATGTTTCAAAGTTAGAAAATAAATTTGTAGCCTTTTCTCCTCCTCCAAAAATTTGCTGTGTCTCCTGGAACATTAAAGACATCATGAGTTCTCGCAAAGCATCTCTAGATGCACCGTACAAGACTCCTGCAACATATCTCATGGGAACTCCAGCCAATGAATATCGTGAGGCTGGAGGATAGTAGTTTATTTGATCCAATGCGTTTTGTAAAAATCTTATCAACTGTGCATCGTCAAACCACCTAAAGTTATAATCAGCATTAACAATGTCAAAATCTGTTAGTGATTCATCAAACGTTACGTTGCCTTTAAAATAATTTATTTCGTACCCTTCGTTAATTAATTCTTGATTTCTATAGATCCTTACCCCAGCAGTTTGATTCCATCTTGGAAAATTAAAGCTATAAACCCTGCTGTCAACACTTGGCTTGGACTGTTCCTGATAAACAGGTATATTCATTGCTGATCTTATGTGGAATTCTAGTGCAACCCTTAAATCGTTTATCATTCCAGTGTATATAGAACTATCGTCTCCGTCGTCAGAAACGACAATCTCTTGAACAGATGTGAAATCATCATCATTCTCGTCTGTATACGACCAAGTTGCTGTATAAACTCCTGCATCTAAGTCGTCACCCATCTCCCATTCAAAAACATAATATCCTGACTGTATCTTCTCTGGGGTACCGCTCTTTTCTGCGCTATTCAACACATCTACTATAGATATAGATACATCATATACATTTTTTGGATCACCGTTAAAGTCTGTAATCTTTAAAAATAATGAATTTGTCGTACCTGGAGTTAAGACTCCTGCGAAATCTGTATTTACATTATATTCTATTGCCATTATTACCTCGTTATTATATTAACCTCACTAGAGGAGGAGGAGCCCCTTTCGGCAACTACCTCTATAGTATTATTTCCAAAATCATTAATATTGCCTCCCGATATCTCAATTACTCCACCTATATTTGGGTGATTTTTGCAATAATAATATAATCTTGATGGGGCATCTGCTGGAACTTCAAAAATATGATACGATCTTAGTATTCCAGAATCGCCTGAATACACTGTTCCACTTGAATATTCTAATCCCGAATTATGACTCCCGTCTGCAGATGTAGATATCCTAAATAGGTGACCTTCATTGCTTGAATGTGATTGGTCAAAGCGATAAACTCCACCTCTTTTTAATTTTATTACTGGCTGAGGCTTGTCGTTTACCTGAAATACTTCATCAGAAACTTTTACTATAAAAATTTGATCAACGTCGTATGATAATAATTCTGGTAAGTAATAAATGCTATCTAAAGAGTCTACTTCTCTTTGCAATTGAGCATCCCAATTGAATTCAGACACATGCAGCAATGTGGTTACTATAATATCAGACAAAACTGATCTAGTAACGACGTTTCTGTCATTATCTAAAATCTCATCTGGATATGCACAACCACTTGGACGCAAATCAAGAAGTTCCTGATATAGTGTTGGTTCTGATCTACCGTGCGGATGGCATCTGTTTGATGGATCATTAATATATTCATATGCTTCTTGCCAAACTGTGCAAAAGCATGCATCATCACAATGCCTGTTTAGTAATTCACAATTGAGTTTTCTCATTATCTGTTCGCAACGACATTTCCTCCAGGCATCCTCATACCTTCCCGTAAGCTTATCCCACCAGGAATCTGGCACTGCTTCCATGCACTCATCAAATCGCTGAGCGTCCGTTCCTAAGCAGAGATTGTAGTTGTGGTTGGTATCGTTGCCACACCTCCATTCTCCGCCTAACGCATAACACATTTCAGCACTATCTACACCATCTAACTCTCCATATTTTTCCACAGGTCGAATAATGGTGGGAGATCCTAACGGATCGTGTTGAGTAATCCAACAACCACAGTCTTCTTCTAAGCCTCGTTCAGTCGAACCACGGTTATCGTCATTGATTTCTCTCTGATATATGTGTATAATATAAGAACCGGTGGAAAAAGATGAAGAATCCACTGATGCACTATACGAATTAAATTTTTCGCCCACGAGAGGAATCATGGAAAGATAAATGTTAGAAGAATTAGTAAATGAATTCAATTCTGGAGAATAACTGTTCAAAGACTTATCTAAAATGATAGCGTACAATGCTAGATTGCTAGAGTGTGCGTTGTATGAAATTTCTATAGTCATTTTAATTTGCAGAAAAGTTAGACAGCAAACTACTATAGATGTCATTAACTGTATAATCCTTTTTCTCTCTTTTATAAGATTCTATAATATGACATGCTACCCCTGCAACAACAGGTGACGCGCTGCTAGATCCAGAGAAGTTTACAAACCCGTTTTTAAGCCCCAGAGATGTAATGTTGTTGTTTTTTAAGTTTAAAAAAAACTTTTTTGATTTTATGTCATCCTTATCGGAATGAGAAGCAGAAGAGCCAATGCCGCAAGCAAATGTCTCATTAAATCTGGCAGGAAACTCAGCATCCCTAGTGGCTCCGTAATCATTTCCTGAACTTGCAAATATACAAATATTCTTAGAATATGTTTTTTTTATTACATCATGAAGTAACCGTGACCTATATCTTAGCCCTAAAGATATTACTATAATATCTACTTTTTTAATTATACACCATAGTATGGAAGATAGAAGAGAGCTAAGCTCCCCCTTATTATCTCCGTCCAAGCATCTTGCAAAATATAGAGTAGAATGTGGAGCAAGTCCAGTAATTCCGCCTAATCCATTTGCAGCTATTATGCCAGCAACGGCAGTAGAGTGCCCTGTTTGATCATAAGACCCAGGCTCGTCTTCCAAAAAGCTTATAGCCCTTCTTCTTGAATGAGACTTAGAAAATTTATAATATTCACTATTGATTGCTCCGCTATCCACAATCCCAACCTTAACACTTGTATTATCACAAACGTCTAAAGAAAATCCAAAATCAACTGGCTTATGCATAACATTAGATGGTAATTTATCTATGCTATTTTTAGTAAATTTTTTCTCAAAATTAATCTTGTGCATAAAGCACCCGTGTAGATACTGGCTGAATAAATATATCGTTAAATATGTCAGGACTAAAAGAACAATCATCCTCTACAAGAAAAATTATCTTTTTTCTTAAAAAAGAACCAATAAAAGCATATAAAATACTATCAGTCACTATGTTTGAACATCTATTTACTTCATCAATACATTTTAAAGGATCTTGCCTTAGTGGTATGTGCCAAAGCTTCTCTCCTTTATCAAATAAATTCTGCTTAACAAATGATCTTAGATTACTGTTTGCTATGGCAATACCGTTTCTTCCGTCAACGCTTTTTGATCTTGGGCTATATCTTATATTAAACCCCTCGTTATTCCATTTCAAACCAAATATTTTAAAAAAAGAATCCAAAATATTAGTATCACACTTATCCCTTAAGCAGTAATAACTAAAGAAATCTTTTACGTCATCACAGGTGAAACTTATAGCTCCATCACCAAATTTATATCCAATATATTTTTCACATTCAATGGTGTTATATTCAATTAGATGAGATACCCTATCATCAAAACAGTATATCTTATCATAAGACTTTAAGTATGCATTATCAGCAACGCTTGTAATTCCAGGTATGTGTGATAAAAATTTCCTACAATAGTCTGAACCACTAGACACCTCGATAGATGTATTTGGAAATCTTCTTCTTAATGGCATAACCACTGAAGATATAAGCATACAAAACTTTTTTGTATCATCAAATAGGATTAGAATATTCATAACTTACAACTCGATTATTGTAGCACCAGAATCTGGCTCTCCAGAATCTTGAAGATCATCAATGTAGTCAGAAACTGATTTATTTATAATAATTTTTTCTTCTTTAAGATTGTTATTTTTAATATCATTAAATATTTTTATAAATTCATCATGTGTTAACTCTTCTAAATACCCAAGCTCTAACATCTTTGCAAACTTTTTGCTCAAAGATCCGTATTTAGACAATAAATCTCCACGTTTTTTAAAATCATTAGAACTATTAAAAATCAAACCCTTCATATCATCAACTATCATAATCTGATTTTGGGCAGTTCTATAGTAAATTTCATGACTGTTTTTACTTCTTGAGATTTTAACGCTTGACACTCCAGATTTAATTTGACTTAACAAGTCATCAGAGTTTGTCCTATCAATATTATAAACACAATAATGTTCTTCATTCGGATTTGCGGATAAATATTTTTTTAAAGTATCCATACTCACGGTATTAAGATGCTGTTTTTGAACAACAATAGCAGAACCTAGCTTGTCATTTAATAAAATAATCATTTAATAATCTCTTTATGCTGTTTGATATTGCACGAATACCATATTCTTTTTTGAGCTTGTCTTGTAATTTTTTATTTCTTTTTTTAGCATCTTCTATGTTCTCGAATACATATCTCATTTGAGATCTTAAATCGCCAATAAATTGATCAGATGTTAAATTTGGAAAAACATGATTATCCCAATAATGAACATGCATCTTTCCAGGAGACATGGGTGAAAATTCGTCTGGCTCAACTAAAAAACTATTATCATCATCCATAAAATCAAGTACGCCACTATATTTTGTAGTAATACATGGAAGTCCACATAGAGATGCCTCTGCTCCGGGGAGACAAAATCCTTCTCCTCGTGAGGGTAAAACAAAACAATCACAAGCATTATAAATTGATGGCATCATATTCTCAGGTATAAGCTTGCTATATCTGGCAATATGTGGTAATTCTTTTTTATCAATCTTTTCTATTATGCCCTGTATGTCGTTTTTAATAATCTCAGACCTTTCAGGGCTATTTTGATATTTTGAAACTATCAACAAGCTTACATCATCCCTAGAGCTAAACTCTTCAAAATAAGCCTTCAACAAAGCATCATAACCTTTTCTATAACTCCATCCAAAAACGCTTATAAAAACAAACTTCTTCAACGGAGGGTCAAAGGTATATGACTCAACTCCCTCTTTATATAAATTAGAGTCTATAAATGGATGCACAACTTTTACATTTGATACAATCTTTTGTTCTTCAAGAACTTCTTTACAAAAGTTACTAGTCACCCAAACGTCGTGATAATTTTTAAAAAGATCACCAAAATTGTCTGGAACTGTCTTAGCTTCAATGGTGGTATAGATAATTCTTTTCTTGCCAAAACTTCTTGACTCACTAAAAGTAGGTATTATAGAATCAATTTGTAAATCTACGTTTTTTACACCCAGTGTAAATTCTTTAATTTCTTCTAGTTCTTCTTTAGTCAATTGGTGCCTAAAGGTACTTGTTGAGTCTAAGCATACTTTATAGTTTAATCCAGATAGTATTTTGGCAAGATTTCTATTAACCTTACCATATCCAGTTTGATCAAAAACATGCCCACGTATCATCGCCGTTCTTTCTTCTGATGGTTCTTGAGAGTGATCTTCGTCTTTATTTGATAAATTATTTTTAGGGGATTGAGATCTTTTTTTGTCAATCTTTCTTTTGAGGAATAATTCAATATTAGAGTCACCATATTCTACTGGTTCTATAAGCCCTTGAATCACACTCATCTGAAAGGCGTTTGACTTCAATATTTGATTTGGGGTTATTTCTCTGATTTCTCCATCTTCATACGGGACGTGAATATTGATATCTCCAAGAAATATTGTATTTTTTGATACGTTCTTGTACTTCATTATACTTGTTATATCGGAAAATATATTAAAGTCAATTGACTTATTATTTCAATCGCTTGAACCAATTTTTCATCATCTTATTGGAATTTGCTAAAATATCTGGATTATTTAAATCNNGTATTACCTGATTTCCCATATTGTTAATAATATCTTTATCTCCACCAAGCTGCTCTTGTTCCATCAGAGCCTCATGACGAGCATCTCGAAGCTCTCTTAGTCGCTTGTTGCGTCCACGTATACCATCATTCAACATCTGCATCTCTTCCTCAGAAAGCTTCTTAATACGCTCAGCAATGCGTCTCTTATTATCTAATATTTGATAAAAATCCCTATCCAACGTTGAATTTGCAATTACATAAGTAACATTAATATCTTCTTGGCTATTTATTCTATAAAATCTACCTAAAGATTGCTCATCTTGAGCTACAGACCAATCAAAGTCATTAACAATAACATCTTTTAAGATGTTTGGAAAATCCAACCCAGTGCCGCCAGCTTTTATATTAATTACAATCGCCATATCTGTACTATTTGGACTCTTGAAGTTCTCAACAATCTGCTGTCTATTTCTTTGATTCCCACGTATTTGAGCCACAGTTCCATCTATTTGGTATTTTTCAAGTATTGCCCTAAGTCCATGCGTAAGCAAATCAGCTGATTCATTAAAATTTGTAAATATAGCTACCTTTTTACCTTGAGACAGAACACTATCAGCTATAGCTAAAGACTGCGGGACTTTATGTTCGGCAACAGAAGTTCTAAATGCAGTCATGGCAGATATTGGAAGATTTGGATTTTTATATCCAGACATTCTAGACCTAACAGAATTATCAAGATCATGAGTATTAATAACTGCATCTTGCTCTGCAACGAACTGTTCTGGCATATCTCCGCGAATAGATTTTTTAGTTCTCTGGACATATACGCCCTGATCTAAAAGAATTTCCTTTAGTTTGTCCGCTGATATAAGCTTCTCCTTAACTCCACCACTGTCAAACTCGAATTTAAATTTACCATATCCTATTTTTCCTAGCTTATGATTAACTGCTACCATCTGATTGTATAAATCTATTGGCTTGTTTGCAACGATAGTTGCAGAAGCTCCCCAAACAAATGGAACATACTGAGATACTTCTTGAATATTAAACGTAGTATGATTAGATCTATGTTTTAAGTCCCCATTTGCATTTCTGTGTCTTGGGTTTCCATTTTTGACATTATGAACTTCGTCTAATATAAGAACATTTATATCTCCAGATCTAGCTTCTTCTCTTAAGTGATTTGTAACATCCTCTCTTGAGCCAGGTTTAGAAAATAAAGTATAACTCAATACTCTATATTTTGCATTGGAATGAGGATTGTCTGATATTTCACTTGGATCTACACCTGTTATCTTCTCTATTTCCTTCATATACTGCGGAACAACAGAATTGACAGTTACAACAATACATTTTCCTTTATCGTGTTTTATTCTCATATCTGCAGCTATAACACACTGAAGGGTCTTCCCCGTTCCGACTGAATCCCCCAGCAATGCTGAATTACTGCTATATAAAAATGATACGCCATCTATTTGTTGTCTGTAAAAATCTCCATCTGGAGTATCCTTTTCGGCAAAAAAAGCATCTTCATATGTCTTTACTGTAGAAACGAAGCTTTCAAGATCCTCAAATCCATCTAGCTTCCTCTTTTCTTTTATTTTCTCAATTACCCCATTACTTAAAAGTTTCGATGTAACACTTCGAAGCATGCTTACATCAAAGCCTCTATTTTTTAAAATTAATCCAAAATCGAACATATCGTTCATCGTTCCTCTAATAAACACTTCCCCACGAGGAACAAATTTTTCATCAGAGCATCTCATTGCATCATCGTCATTAATATCTTTTGTAAAACCAATAAAATTATATTTAAGAACATCCTTGAATTGATCGTTTAAATCCTCATCTATTCTTCTTCCAAAATATCTAACAGACATTAACCATCTTCCACCTGTTTTTTCTGACACATCATACACTTCAACCAATGGTCCACTTTCTTCTCCCGAATCTTCAGCGGCATTCTGATTATTATTTAAGTTTTCAACAATACCAGATACTTCTTCTGTTTCAAAACCCTTGGCTTCTAAGATGCTTGATAAATCTTTTAAAAATTCAACTGATGGATTAAAAACATCCCAAACTCTTGTATTTGAGTCATATCTTCTGTCTGGCTGGTTTTTTATAAGAGATACAATCTCTGGGATATAAGATCCGATATCGACAGTTAGCTTATTCCCATCTAAGACAAGACCGTTTATGGAATCCTTTTGAACTGTCCCAGAAGTTGGTCTTGCTTGATTTTCGCCAAATGATGTAATCTGAGATACATCATATCCCTTGCTATCTAATACTATTGCAATCTCAGGCATAAAGTCAGGATGAATGTCATAATGATCTACTTTAGAACGAACCGCAGAAAATGCTTTAAATACGGGGTAGTCTGTTCCATACGAACCGCTTACCTGTTTATATCTAGAATCTCCACTTTCAGACAATTCCTGCATCTTGGCTCGAAGTCCCCGATTTATAAGAATCTTTTCTCCCCTCCCAAATTGAGGGATAAGGAACTCTTCCTTACCATATTGCCCCTTGCCCGTATATTGAACAATCTTATCTCCGTAATTTAAGCTGTCATCATCTTCGGTCTGTGTTGAGCTCTGTATTAATCTAATTATTCCAGCTTTCATAGCCTTATAATCCGTAAAAGTATGAAGTTGAGTATTTTTATATATATTCAACCTTCGAACGGCATCAATGGCAATGTCTGTAGGGATCGCCGAACCAGCATTGATTCCCATAATATATTGCATAGTCTCGCAACCCCAATCGTTCTTGTTAAATCCGAGATCGTCAAAGTCAGTCGGTGCACCACGTCTAAACATCTCGTGCACAACAGATATAAGATTGTCCACCTCTGGACCAGACAGGGATGTTGATTCCTGTTGTTGAGACAATTTAAATATATTCTTCATATCTATTTAATATTATATATCCAACGACACTTACCTGCATCCCAAATCATAAAAAGCCCCCTCTTAAGGCACCAATCTCTCTCAGTTGTGTCGCTAGGGCAGTTTGTG
>NZAS01000017.1 GCA_002686195.1 Candidatus Pacearchaeota archaeon
GAAGATTATGTGGGTGGAGCTGAATTAACCACAGAAGCATTAGCATCTTCCTCAGGCTTGAATGTACAGAAATTACATGCATCGCATGTTACAATGGAATTGTTGGCTGATGGAGTAGAAAAATATTGGATATTTGGAAACTTCAGCTCGCTTAATCCAGAGCTAATTCCCAGTATAGTGGGGAATATGACATATTCTATTTTAGAATATGATTATAAATTTTGCGCATATCGCTCAATCGAGAAGCACAAATTTGAAACAGGAAATGAGTGCGACTGTCATGAACAGATCCATGGCAAAATTATATCATCTTTCTTCCATGGTGCCAAGTCTATCTGGTGGATGAGTGAAGAGCAGGAGAAGCGCTATATAGAACGATTTCCATTTTTGGCACAAAATCCCAGAGTTGTTCTTAGTAGCGTTTTTGATGAAAGCTTCTTTGCTGCTGTCAGGATGCTAACTGAACAGAATAAAGACGCAGAGAGGAAAGGATGGGTTGTTCTCGGCTCCGACTCTTGGATTAAGGGCGCTAGCGCCGCAGAGGCCTACTGTCAAGAAAATGATTTAGAATATGAAGTTGTCTGGAATATTCCATATCAAGACATTCTTCAGAAGCTAGCTGTTGCAAAAGGATTCGTCTATCTTCCAGAGGGTGGTGATACGTGTCCGCGGATGGTGATTGAAGCAAAGCTTCTTGGGTGTGAACTTGTATTGAACGACCATGTTCAACACAAAAATGAAGAGTGGTTCAGTGGCGTATCCGAGCTCGATACGCTGTCATATCTGTACGCTGCTAGAGACAGGTTCTGGAATGCTATAAAAGCTAATATGGGTTATGGGACCACGATAAGTGGGTATACCACCCTCCGGAATGCTAACGATATGGGCTATCCGTGGAAAGCATGTATTGGTTCAATGCTTGGTTTTTGTAATGAGGTTGTTGTTGTAGACGGTGGGTCGACAGACGGTACCTGGGAAGAATTAGAGGTGCTTTCTAAAGTGGAAGAACGACTAGTGGTCCAACGCTTTGAGATTGACGCAAATCATCCAAGTTTTGCGTACGAGTCTGATGGTAAGCTTAAAGCCCGAGCTCGCGCATTGTGTACTTCTGACTTCTGTTGGCAAATGGACGCAGATGAAATTGTGCATGAAGATGATTATGAAAAGATCCACAAGCTTTTGATATCGTTTCCAAAGCTTGTGGATGTCATGGCATTACCCATTGTTGAATACTGGGGCTCAATAGAGAAAGTTCGGGTTGATGTAAATCCCTGGAAGTGGCGCCTAAGCAGAAATCTACCATCAATCACCCAGGGAATTCCAGCAGACTTACGTAAGTTTGATGACGACGGCCACGAATATGCTGCATTCGGCACTGACACGTGCGACTATATTCATACTGAAACTCGAGAAAGACTACAGTTCGTTTCTTTTTACACTCAAGAAGTGCATGAAACCCGAGTTGCAGCGCTAGGGGGAAACACAGCTGCGCTTGAAGCATATGAAGAATGGTTCAACGGTTTGGTCCAGCACCTACCCGGTGTACACCACTATTCGTGGTTTGATATTGGTAATAAGATCCGACAATACAAGAAGCATTGGGGCGCGTTCTGGAAGAGCCAGTATCGTTTTGATGTTGACGACACCGCAGAGAACAATGTTATGTTCGATAAACCGTGGGATGAAGTGACTGATAGCGATATCGATGAAATGGCTCCCCGACTGGCAGAGCATTTTGGAGGGTGGATATTTCATGAGAAGGTTGACTTTTCGAAAACAACACCTCATGTAGCGATTAACAGAGATCATCCACAAGCATTTTTAGACAGCTTCAAAATGGATTAGGGTTTCGGATGCCGAAAGTTAGTATTGTATTAGCAGTTCATAATGGCGAAAAGACGATTCATAGAGCCTTAAAGTCAGTCGCGGAACAGACATATCGAGACTTTGAAACGATTATTGTCGATAATAATTGCACAGATAATACGCTCGAAGTAGCTGCGGCCTTTTCTAAGACAGCAAACATACGCGTAGTGAAATGTGAAACGCCTGGGCATCCAGCTGCATTAAATACCGGGATATACAATTGCGATTCCAATTACATCGCACGACAAGACGATGATGATTACTGGTATCCAGACAAGTTAGAAAAGCAAGTAGCATTTTTAGACTCGAATCCCGATGTAGGAGTATTGGGAACTAGAATTCGATTAGTAGATTCCAGCGGTGAAGAATTGGCATTGGGAACGTTCGGTCGTCCCGTTATTTATCCTGCTGATGATTTCAATATCAAGAATTTTTTGATTATGGGACAAAATGCGTTTTGTCATTCTTCTATTGTGATGAGAAAAGAAGTTCCGCTGAAGGCCGGAGGGTATAGCGATCATTTTCCACTAGCGCAGGACATGCACCTTTGGTTGAAAGCGCTTCCTTATTTTGCATTTGCAAATTTGCCAGAAGTGCTCGTTGATTATACACAGGCCCCAACTGACTGGAAAAATCAGAAGTATGACCCCAATGTTGTCAGGGTATTATCAACGATGTACTATAAACTGTATAAAATGAATGGCGTGATTCAAGGTAACAGAAAAGAAGTAGTTTATGATTGGGAACTTGAAAAAATGCTTAAGAAAGAGCAGGGTCGGGATTAAGTGTTCTTTTATTCTGAGATAGGAAAAAACGGAAGGATCGGAAACCAGATGTTTCAATATGCTACGCTCTTCGCGCTGGGGAAAACTCGGAAGACTGATATTGGGATCCTGGATAGCGCTACAGAGGTTTATCGTGGTAAACATAAGCCGCTTAGCATAATCGAGGCCTTTCCTAATCTGTCGGTGAAGAAACTTGACAAGATCGTTGCCAGAGGACAGTACAGAGAAGACGGGTTTTTGTTTTCTCCCAATATATTTTTGTTGATGGATGATTGTGATATTCACGGATTTTTTCAGTCGCCGTATTATTTTGCTCACTTTAAGGATGAAGTTAAGAAAGAATTTCAATTCAGGGATGATATCAATAAAGTAGCAGAGGAAAAGATTAGCGAAATACGAGGGTCTGAAGAAGTCCATATTTGCTCTCTTCATTTTAGGCGCACAGATTATTTGGGACACCCTAACTTTCATACCAATTTAGGTCTGGAGTATTACAACCAGGCAATAGCTGCGATGACATCAAAATTTCCTAATATTAAGTTTGTGGCATTCTCTGATGATCCGGAGTGGTTACGGACTAGTTTACCTTCCGAAATTATACCTTCTCCAGGAGAGAATCAACTTGAAGATATGTGTATGATGATGAAGTGTGATTCGCATATAATAGCTAATTCTTCGTTCAGCTGGTGGGGCGCGTGGTTGTCAGACTCTACGCAGCTAGTCATTGCACCGCGGCAGTGGTTCGGCCCAGAGGGCCCAAAAGAGTGGGGTTCGATTTATGACAGACAATGGAGCGTAATTTAATGGCATGGTTTCCAGAAGAGCTTGAGAATGTAAAAGCTCATAACACTACAGAGGATATAATAGACTGGTGCTTACTTCGAAGCATCCTAAATGACACAAAACAAGTACAGATGGATGATGTGACATTTATGATACCCTACGGTACCGACTCGACGGTCCGATTTCGAAATTTGTGTACAGTGTTGTTTTGGTTGTACTGTAATACGACCGCGAAGATATCCGTATTCATATCAGAGACACAAGAGGGTAATTCTAAATCCGAGTGGTTTAAGTGGCCAGAAGCTTCCGCGATTCCAGCTCTTCCATATCGATTAGAGAGTCGTACGGTAGATCAGATTAAAGATGTAATATGGCGCAACATATGTAACGCTCTCGTACCAACAGGCGTCCTGAACGCACCAGATGATATATCGGGGATGGTTGAACATAAAAAGAAATTTATGAATCAGTTATCCGTGATAATGGAGCTTCGTTCTGATGATGCGCCGTTCCACAGAACAAAATATTTAAATGAAATGCTTTCTTTGGCCACAACACCGTTTGTTGTAAATCACGACGCCGATGTTTTGTTGCCCCAGCAAACTTTGATAAAAACGATGAGCGTGCTGAGAAACGCAGCAATAGATGTTGTGTACCCTTATGGGTTCGGTAATTATCAACTTCAAATTCATGACCTTGAATCATCAAGAAATATGGATCTGATTATAGGTGGCGATGCATCATCGCTAATAGCGACAGTTGGTATTGGTACGCTTTTGTGGTCATCTAAATACGGTCATTCGATTTTCTTTAAAGCTGATTCGTATCGTGCAATTCACGGTGAGAATGAAAGCTTTATTTCGTGGGGAGCCGAAGACGTGGAGCGCTATGTTCGTTGTATCAAGATGGGTCTAAATATATCACGACTCCCCGAGGCCACAGTTTTTCATTTAGAGCACCCTCGCGGCGCAAATAGCTCTGAGCAGAATCCAGCATTTCGTGATAATGAAAAATTGTGGGATGAGATTCAGGTTCTTACCCCGCTTGAATTAATAGAATATTACAACAATTGTAGCTATTACAAAAGATATGGCTGGAGGGATATAAGTGCCTCCTAAAGTTGCCATCATATTTATCGGCACTTCAAAATACGCTGATTTTTTTCCAGAATGGAAACGCTGTGTTGATAAGCATTTTCTGAAAGAATGTGATAAGACAATCATCGCGATCACAGACAGAGTAGACGAAGAATATTTTCATCTAGAAGATGTGTACTGCGGTAAAGTAGCACATATGGAGTGGCCATTTATAACCGTTCTTAGGTTTCGCTTTATAAACGAGATTCCTGGTTTAAAACAATTTGATTATGTTTTTTTCCTCGATGCCGATCTTTTTCCGAGCAACGATATTTTACTTAGTGAAATAATATCACCAGATAAAAAGCTGGTGGGAGTGCAACATCCAGGCAATTTTCTTGATTCGACATGGAACACTCTTGATCGAACCCCAGGTAGCACAGCATGTGTATCGGGAGACATTACTTCTTATGGAACAACATTCTATCACCAGGGATGTTTATGGGGCGGTACAGGCAAGGCGGTTTCTGAGATGGTCCTAAAATTGGCTAAAAATGTTGATGCTGATTTAAAAAACAACATTATGGCTATCTGGCATGACGAGTCGCATATGAACAAATATTTTTTAGAGAATATAGCTGATGTGCACACTCTTCATTCTGGATTTGCATATCCTGAGCACGGGAATTGGGCTGTGATAGAAGACAATCTTGAAATAAAGATGGTTCATAAAGAGAAATCGCACGAAGACTTTCCAAGATTTAGGGGTAACAACCCGCACGATAAGGGATAGAGCATGAAGATCTGTATCGTAGGCCCTGGAGGTACATCAGTGATCCCGCCAGTTGGATGGGGCGCTGTTGAAATTTTAATATACGATTTAATGACAAGCTTAAAGAGCTTGGGACACGAAGTGCGTATTGTGAATGAGCCAAGGGTTCAAGATATGATAAGTATTGTGAACTCTGAAGATTTCGATATTGTACATATACAATACGATGATAGAGTTGATATGATCCCATACTTGAATTGTAAGAATATCGCCATCACAAATCATTATGCGTATTTAGAGCAGCTTGATATATGGGCCTACCCAGCTGCACCACAGGTAGCTTGGTCTGGTATATTTCGTAATATTGCGCAATCCCGAGCACACATTATGTGCTTATCTCCAGGTATAGCCTCGATTTATAGATCTGCTGGGGTACAAGATTCTAGAATTCATGTTATAAAAAACGGTGTTCGTAATGATTTATTTCGGTTCACAAAGGATCCTATGCATCCAGACCGAAGCATTTATCTTGCAAAGATCGACTACAGAAAGCGCCAACATACGTTTCAAGATGTTGATAAATTGTTTTTTGTTGGTAATATTGCGGACGATAGGTTCGACTCAACCCACCAAAGATATTTGGGCGAATGGGACAAGCAAACATTATATAGCAGCTTAACAGATTATGCAAATTTAGCATTGCTCAGTGATGGAGAAGCTCATCCGCTTGTTTGTCTTGAAGCTTTATCCGCTGGTTTGGGTTTGGTGTTGTCCGAAAGAGCCACCGCGAATTTAGATACTTCTCTTCCCTTTATAGACGTTGTACCAGAAGACAGAATAAGCGATTCTTCGTACATCACATCTGTGCTACAAAGAAATAGAGATATTTCTGTGCCCTGTCGTGCAGAAATCAGAGAGTATGTATTAAGCTTTTCGTGGGAGTCAATTGCGAGGGACCTGTATATTCCATGTTACGCTAGTATAATAAGGGATAATGCAAAGTAGATTATGAAGATTTGTCTTATAGGTCCAGGCATCATGCCAATTCCGCCCAAGGGGTGGGGAGCAGTGGAGATATTAGTTCATGACGTGAGATGTGAGCTAGAGAGAATTGGTCATAATGTAACTGTTGTCAACGTAAAGGATAAGAGCGAAATTATAAGGCAAGCAAATGCGACGAATGCAGATTTTACGCATATCCATTATGACGGACATATCGATGTCATACCCCATCTAACATGTAAGCATGTTGCTATAACTAGTCATTACGGGTATTTAGAGCAGCCCTCCTATTGGAAAAGAGATGGGTATGTTAGAATCTTGAATTCATTCGCTGCAATTGCGCCCTACGTCATAGCCGCGTCGCCGGGCATTGCGGATGTGTATAAGCAACTGGGGTTTAATCAAGAACGCTTGTTCGTTGTGCACAACGGTGCAAGATCAGACCTTTTTAGGTTCGATGCTTCTTGTGAGTATCCTGATAGGTCGCTGTACCTTAGCAAGATAGAACAAAGAAAAAGACAATATATCTTTCAGACCATTCCAGATCTTTTTTATGCAGGGAACCATGCCGACTCGAGGTTTAACACACAAAGCGAAAGGTATTTGGGCGAGTGGAACAAAGACTATTTGTATGATAATCTTACAAAATATGCAAATCTTGCTCTGTTAAGTGATGGGGAGAACCACGCCCTAGTCTGTCTTGAGGCACTGATGTCGGGCCTCGGCGTCGTCGTCTCTGAGTTCGCCGCCGCGAATCTGGATACATCACTTCCTTTTATTGATGTTGTTCCAGAGTCAAGAATTAAAGACTTGAATTATATTAGTGCAACTTTAAAGAGAAATAGGGAAACATCAATTAAGATGAGAAAAGAAATTAGGGAATATGCGAAAAAGACATTCAGCTGGGAAACAGTCGTAAAAGATATTTATTTGGGTGTAATCAACAATATTTTGTGTCAAGACAAGGTGTAAGATGAGTTCACCGTATATCCGGGTCTTCTCAACAGGTGGAGCATCATCAACTGCTTTTAATATGTCCTGCAGAGTCGTGAAGTAATGAAGTCAGTGGGATGTTCTATATCATGAGCTGATTATGAGCAAAAAGCCTCACTACGATATTTTGATAGATGACAAAGCTATGAGCGCATTGGCTTGAAAAAAATGATATAATATGCTAGACGTAACAGAGGTGATAAATGGGAAATCTTGTTAGTCTCTTTTCGGGACATGATGCAAATCTTACTTTTTATAATTCTGATACAGATTCGTATCATGTTATAGAGCTCGAAAGACTACTGAAGAAAAGGTATTTTAGACTTCATTTCGATAATGACGATAATGCGATGCACTCCATCCTTTCCGAATGCCAGAGTATTGCTGAGCTGCATTGGGGGTTTGACAACGATTATGACACTCTGTTTGATCTAGAGCCCTGGGGAAACACAAACCACGTCGCAAGACAAGTTTTTAACGCTAGGGACGTGCGTATTGGGACAGGTCAAGTGTCTCATATGGCTGGCCAGCAACTCAATATTGGTGGGCACCACTACGCTACTGCTACACATCATTTATGTCATGCTGCTTGCTCTTTCTATCTTTCGCCGTATAAAGAAAGTCTCATAATTTCTTATGATGGTGGTGGGGGTGATGGGTTCTTTAATGTGTATCACGGAATAAAACCTGATGGTGTATCAAGGGTATACCCAAAGGCAAGAGGAATAAACCATCTCGCTCAGATCAAGTCAGATTTTGGTGGAGGGTACTTGCTTTTTGGATCGAATGTAAGAGAAGTTAGTGAAAAGAGTCGACACCACTTAGCGATACCAGGTAAGCTTATGGGGTTATCTGCGTACGGATCTCCTGATGAGGATATAGTACCATTCTTTTCTGACTTTTTATTTGACAGAGATTATAAAAAATTATCGGAGTCGACCGGTTTAACCTTAAAGAACGTTGACGATCCTTGGAAGGACGCTCTAGCCAATTGGTCTTATGAGTCAACTGCGGGATATGACTTTGCTGCGACTTCGCAGAGGGGGTTTGAAGAGGCATTTTTTCGTGTCTTCAGAGAATATAACAAGAAATTTCCCGATTTACCTATCTGCATGTCTGGAGGTGCGTCATTGAACGTCTTGGTTAATGAAAAACTTAAGACCGTTTTTAAGAAGCAGGTCTTCGTTCCTCCGACACCGAGTGATTGTGGTTTATCATTGGGACATATACTATTACATAAGAATCCCACCGAAAGAATTTCTGTCACATATTCTGGATTACCGCTTTTAGATAAAGAGCGTCTTCAACATGAAGTTAGTGTGAGGGGCGCAAAACGTATTTCCCATGCAGGCATCGCATCGCTACTAAAGAAGGGAAAAATTGTAGGATTAGTTTACGGTGATTCTGAAGTCGGTCCAAGAGCCTTGGGAAATAGATCGATTGTGTGCGATCCAACTTATCCGAACATGAAAGATATTTTAAATTCAAAAGTGAAATTTAGAGAGTGGTATCGTCCGTTTGCTCCATTTTGTAAAAAGTCAGAGGCCTCAAGGTGGTTCAACTCTCCTGATTTTGAAAATTTAGAATTTATGAGTTTTGCCCCAGAGGTTATTGAAGAATATCGATCTAAGCTTCCATCTATCACGCACATTGACGGTACGGCCCGTTTGCAAACAGTAACAGAAGAATCGCATAAGGGATTTTTTGGCTTGCTAACAGAGTTTGGGAAGTTGTCAGACATAAATGTTCTTTTGAATACATCTTTTAACATCCGCGGAAACCCAATTTTGTCTACCATAGAAGATGCTTTGTATGTGCTAGATAACACTGAGTTGGATTTTGTAGTGATTGAAGACTACATTTTTGAGAAGCAAAATACATGAAGCGTGCTTCGACGATAGTGACTGCTCTTTATGACATTCAAAGAGAGAAATTTGATGGGAGAAAATGGAGTGATTATCTAGCTTGGTTTTCTAAAACCTTAAAATTAAATTGTCATATGGTCGTGTTTGTTTCTGCTGAACTAACTGACTTTGTACGAGAGCACAGAGCTGGTCAACCCACTGATATTATTGTTCAAGAGTTGGAAGAAACGCCTTATTTTTTTGTAAAAGATAGAATAGAAGAAGTCATTAAAGATGATAAGTACAAGACTAAAATGAAAGACTCATCCCGAATTGAGTGTACATCTAGCCTTTACACTTGCATCCAATATTCAAAATTTAAGTGGATGAAATATGCTGCTGCAAATTTTAATAGTGATTATTTTGTCTGGATGGACGCAGGCTTGTCAAGATTCTTTGATAATCTCGACATTACAAAGAAATACCCTGGGTCCGCTGGAATATCAATATTAGAAAATAACAGGGGAAGGGTAGTGACACAACTTTTTTCTAAGAATTATCCTGATTTATTTCATGCCGATAATTTAACAGAAGAATACTTTTGGGATAGTCGATCTTATGTTATGGGTGGGATGTTCGCCGCGGCCCCCGCTGCGATAAATGAAATAGACACATTGACCGAAGATGTTCTATTGCACAAAATGTTGAATAACAATCTTGTAAATAATGAGCAAATCGCATTAGGATACCTGGTAAAAAATGTTAATTCCTTGTTCAGCGCTTTTGTTAATGAGGGCGCAAGCAAAAATCACAGAAACTATGAATTGATCAATATTTTAGGGGCTGACGACGACGATGAATAGCGAAGTACAATTTGGTTGCTACTACCCCGTGTTCAATAATCCGGTGGCAACTGAATTCGTTCTAAAGAATTTTAGAAAACACTTTCCCCAAAATCCAATCGTGCTGATATCGGATGGGGGCGACGATTTCAGCAGCTTAGCCAGCAAATATGGATGTGAGTATGCTTATCTTGACAATCTTTTTGGCGATGGAACATTAGAAAGACCCTTTGCACCGTATGATTCATTTCGTACGAAAGAATGGTGGCGCCGCCAGAAATTAACATGTGATATATGCAATCAACAATATACAATGATATTAGAAGATGATGTTTTTGTAAGAGGTGATTTTTATTTTGAGAGAGAATTTGCTCTTTGTGGAGCGAGGTGGGGTAATTCTTTTGCTTTAGGTTTACGAGAAGATATTCGTAGAGAATCTGGCTTAGTTATTCCTCGGTATGGTATGTGCGGAGGCTCACTTTATAATACAAGAATATTTAATGAAATATACGAGGACGTTATCAAAGACATCGAGGAAAATCATGATGCGCTTTTACTAAAAGAAGAATATATTAATCCTGGTGAAAAGATATCCCAAATTGGAGCCGTCGACGCAAATATGACTTATCACTTTGGTAAACGAGGATATCAGTATGAGGTAAATCCATGGATGGTCGAAATATCTGAAGGCTCTGTATATACCGATGGAGCTCATCCAATAGTTCATCAGTGGGGCCGACGAGGAGAATCAAGATGAGTGAAAGTAATCGGAAACAATCTGCCAGCAAATTTCTTCTTTGTCATGATCATATTAAAAAAGTTATAAACACCGCTATGAGGTATTGCAAGTGATACAGGGAAAAAGCTTTAGCAGTAACACAACCAAGCTGCTTAAGCACTTGGACAAACTTAAGATTATCCAGGATGGAAAACCGCCGTCACCAGTGATGGCTCATATTTCATTAATAAATGCTTGTAATCTTACTTGTTCTTTCTGCTGTTTTGCAAATAGAGACCTAACAGACAGGCTATCAACAGAAAAAGTAAAGCAGGCGCTGGATTCATTTAAAAAGATTGGGGTCACCGGGATAGAATTTACTGGGGGCGGGGAGCCAACTCTGCATCCTGATTTTGCCGAAATCGCTAGATACGCTCACTCTTTAGGATTTAAGCTTGGGATCTGCACTAACGGCGTGGCCGTGGGCAATAAAAGAAAAATAAAGAAAGATATTGTTGGCTTGTTTTCTTGGTTTCGACTAGGGATGTATGGCTTTTATGAGAATTATGAATATGATCTTGAGGTTTTTGAGGGAACCAACACCAAAATATCTGCGGCGTACGTATGGGACGAAGCGCTAGATACTTCTACAAACCCTAATATTACAGGCCAGTGGACAGATATGAATAAGAAGAAGCTATCTAAAAAATTCCAAACTAGAGAAAATTTTCTAAGAATGCTTGATTGGGTCGAAGCAAATAAAATACCAACCAGGATCGCTTTTAATGCTATCAAGAATGTGCGGGAAACTGAGAAAGATATTGAGAGTATCAGGGTGGTCTTAGAAGAATATGAAAGTAATAGAGGTCGCAAACTAGAGTATGCGTTTCTTTCAGATTTTAATTTCAAGGGTGATCGAAGAAACGACCACTGTTATATGCAAGCCGTTAAGCCATTTCTCTTTACAGACGGGTACATTTACGTTTGCCCGTCTGCGGAGTTGTCTTTAGAAAATAATTACAACTATGTACCGGAGTCACAGTTTATGGTTTGTGATATTGATGGTATTGAAGAATATTATAGCAAACCCACTGAAAGACGTCATCATGCTTGTCATTATTGCAAATATGCGATGCAAAATGAATTGATAGATGATGTGCTTACTATAACAGAACACAATGAGTTTGCGTAGGATTATGAAAAACTCGCATATTGATAAGAAAAAAATGAACTATGATTATGACTACTATGAGAGAGGTGAAGAGGCTGGTGTGAGCTGTTATACGAATTATCGCTGGTTACCAGAACAGACGATAGCCATGTGTCGTGCTATAGCAAATTTTGTTGGTATTAATAAAAACGACAAGATTTTGGATTTCGGTTGCGCAAAGGGGTTTATTGTAAAAGCGTTAGGTATCTTGGGGTATGATTGTTACGGTTGTGATATTTCGGAATATGCAATTCAAAATGCCGATTCGCAAATAAAGCATAAAGTATTTTTATGCACGTCTGTAAATGATATAGCAACTTACGATATAATACTTGCTAAAGATGTTTTAGAACATATTGATTACGCTGCATTACCGGAGCTACTTCAAGGGTTAGCACAAAAATGTAAAACTCTCTTTGTAATCGTACCATTAGGTAAAGATGGTCTATATTGTGCACCTGAATATGACGCAGATATTACACATGTGATAAGAGAAAATAAGCAGTGGTGGGAAGAAAGTTTTAAAAATGCAGGGTTTAAAGTTATGAAGTCGAAATATCTTGTGGATGGAATTAAGGATCAATGGGCTCATTATCCTGAAGCGAATGGTTTCTTTTTATTATTCGCGGAGTAAGAATGAATTTCACACATCACTTTCTTACGTTTTTTAGGATTGGTGACGTTGCTATTGTGACGTACCCTAGGGCATGCTCAACAAAGACAAAGAACACGTTCAGGGAGCGACCAAGCCTTCATCACCTGGATCGCTCGTATGTAGGTGTCCGACATGTCCGCGAACTTGAACACCTTGCTGGATGTAAGAAGATAATTTTGCTAGTAAGAAATCACTACGAAAGAGTTCTTAGCAATTATTATGGATTCATTGTTGGCGGACCTGACACTGCTGGCGGAAATGATACTCCTGAAATGGAAAAGATATATGGCTCCCGAGGAAGCTTTGAAGACTTTGTTAATAACCTAGAAAGTCTAATGAACAGAGATATATTAAGCAATGCTAGCGAACATTACGCTCCCTATACAAAGTTACACGATATAGCAGGTATACCGATATCGTTTTTAATGGATAATTTTCTTGTATCGACATGGTCCACTAGACGTTATTCTGAGTTATTTGATTATTTGGGACAAAACGGTCTTAAATTTGATAAAAATAAATTGGCGATCAGAGCTGTCGGGATTGTACCAACCGTGTATGCAGATCCCCGTGTCGTTGTTCAACACTCCTACCGTGACGACCCTCACTTAATTGATTTTCTTGAGTGGAGAGGGATTGAAGAAAAATATCCGTACCAGCTAATGTACACTCCTAAAATGATATCAAAAATTAAAGTGTACTATCATTGTGATACAGCACTTGATGCGAAGCTTTGTGAGTTTCGATCAGAGCTATCGGGATTCAATTAACACGGGATGTACGTATGAAGATCCTAATAACAGGCGGTACGGGGATGGTCGGATCTGCATTTCGAGATCTGAGGTCAGGACATAAGATAATTCTTGTTGGTTCAAGAGACTATAATTTAACACAGGATGGTTCAGCAGATCAAATGCTGGAGGATCACTGTCCCGATGCGATAATCCATCTAGCTGCAAGAGTTGGAGGTGTAAAGGGTAATAGTGATTTCGTAGCAGATTTTTATTCAGAGAATATTCGCATGAACGCGAATATTTTAGATGCTGCTCGTCGGCATAATGTCAAAAAGGTCTTATCTCTTTTATCAACCTGTGTGTATCCGAATGAAGTGACATATCCGTTGACAGAAGACCAAATTCATTCTGGCCCACCACACTCAAGCAATTTTGGCTATGCATACGCAAAGAGAATGCTTGATGTACAATCACGAGCGTTGAGGCAGCAGTATGGGTGTAATTTTATTTGTGCAATTCCAAATAACCTTTATGGACCCCATGATAATTTTGATGTTGAAACAGGTCATGTGATACCAGCAATAATTCGAAAAGTTTGGGAAGCGAAATTAAACGGCTCAACCCCAGTGTTTTGGGGTGATGGGTCTGCCTTAAGGGAGTTTACTTTCTCTAAAGACATTGCCAGCGTGTTGTTGTTTTTGCTAGAGAGCTATAACGATCCATCGCCGATAAACGTTGGATTGACCAACGAGTGTAGTATTTTAGACGTTGTGGATCTAGTTTGTGAACACTTGGAGTATTTCGGCCCAGTTAAGTGGGACGTGACAAAACCAACTGGGCAATTTCGAAAGCCAAGTGATAACAAAAATTTAGCTAGAATGGGATGGGATGTGACACAATACACTACCTTGGGCGATGGGCTTCGGTTAACATGTGAGTGGTTCAAGCAAAATTATCCACTTGTACGAGGGGTGCAGTAGTGATTTTTATTGCGCACCGCGGAAACGTTCGTGGTCCTGACCCCGCTAGAGAGAATGAACCAACATATATCGATATAGCATTACAAGCAGGTTTTTTTGCCGAGGTTGATGTCCGAGTAGCAAGCACCCCTGATATGTTTGTCTTGGGTCATGATATAGGCGAGTACGATGTCGATTTATCTTGGTTTTTAGAACGTAGAGAAAAACTGTTTATTCATGCAAAAGACCTCGCAGCTTACACTTATTTTCTTAGTGATTCTAAAAATTGGAATGTTTTTTGGCACCAAAAAGATGCGTATACATTAACATCATCAGGGTATATTTGGGCGTACCCTGGAAGTGAATTAAACAGCAAATGCATATGTGTGATGCCTGAAACGGCTTCATATTCAAACGATCAATTAGCAGTGTGCGCCGGAATTTGCAGCGACTTTGTCGGTACGTTTTGTGACAAATATTGATTGGCGAAAAACACTTGTTTAAATTCTAATATTATTTTACTTGTATGAAAAGCACTAAAAAAGAGACTGTTTTAATAACAGGTGGAGCTGGATTTATCGGTCACGCGATCGTAGAGCACCTGCTAGAAACTACCGACTTTGATATTATATCGCTTGATCGACTTGATACGTCTGGGTGCCTTGATAGGTTACATGACGTTTTTGAAAAAAATCCGCAATGGAGAAAACGTACGCAGGTAGTCTGGCATGATTTGAAAGCGCCCTTGAGTACTCACGTCATTCACAAGCTTGGAGAAGTAAACTACATTTTGCATCTAGCTGCGGGTTCGCACGTGAACAGAAGTATAAAGTACCCTCTTGAATTTGTAATGGATAACGTTGTTGGTACATGTAACCTTTTAAATTACGCGATTGCAGAATGTGAATCGCTAAAATTATTCTTATACTTTAGCACAGATGAAGTATTTGGACCCGCTCCTGCTGGTGTTACGTTTAAAGAGGATGACAGGTATAATGCTAGAAATCCTTATGCTGCCACGAAAGCAGCTGCTGAAGAGCTTTGCAACGCATACGCAAACACATACGGGTTGCCAGCTATAGTGACACATACAATGAATGCTTACGGCCCACGTCAGCACTTAGAGAAATTTATCCCGATAGTAATAAAAAAGCTTCAGAACGATGAGACGATTACGATTCACTCAGACAAGTCTGGAACTAAATCTTCATCTCGTCGATATCTTTTCTCAAGAGATGTAGCAGAAGCAGTGAGATTTTTAATGTTCACCCATACTGCTGGGGAAAAATACAACGTTTGTGCTGATATTGAAACAGATAATTTAACACTAGCGAAAATGATTGCTGAAATTATGGGGAAAGAACTAAAGTTTAAGCTGGAGTATCCTGAAGACTCCAGACCTGGAAATGATTTTAGGTATTCTGTTTGTGGCGACAAATTAAACGAAATGGGATGGAAGCAGCGGGTGAATTTAAGGGAGGGCTTAGAAGAAACAATTCGCTGGTATCTAGACAACCCCACATGGGGGGATTCATGAAAACAGCAATGATTACCGGGGTGACAGGCCAAGATGGATCATATCTTGCTGAGCTTTTACTAGAGAAGGGCTATCGCGTCATCGGTCTAAAAAGAAGGACAAGCCTAATCACTACTGATCGAGTAAATGAAATTTATGGCAATCCAAATTTTGAATTGAGGTATTATTCTCTCCACGATCCAACTACGTTGTACCGGCTGCTAGAAGAGTACGAGCCGTCTGAGTTTTATAATCTTGCCGCCCAGTCCCACGTTCGTGTTTCTTTTGACGTCCCTATTGAAACAGTCGACTCAATTGCAATGGGAACGTTACGCGTTTTTGAGGCAATACGCCACGTGAATAAAGACATTAAGATATATCAGGCATCATCTTCTGAGATGTATGGTGATAATCCTGAGTACCCCCAAAATGAAACCACACGATTTATGCCAGCTAGTCCTTATGCATGCGCTAAATTGTTTGCCCATAACTTGTGTCGAAATTATCGCGAGGGATATGGCATGCACATATCTAGCGGAATTTTATTCAATCATGAATCCCCGAGGAGGGGAGAGACTTTCGTGACTAGAAAAATCACACGAGCGGCCGCTCGAATCAAGCTTGGACTGCAAGAAAAGCTGTACCTCGGTAATCTAGACTCGAAGAGAGACTGGGGTTTCGCTGGTGACTACGTAGAGATGATGTGGTTGATGCTGCAACAAGATACTCCTGATGATTATGTGATAGCAACAGGTGAAACACATTCGGTTAGAGAATGGTTAGAGGCAGTCTTTAATGAGGCTTCCCTACCCATAGATGAGAATGTGGGAATAGATCATCGTTTGTTTAGACCTCATGAAGTGCCGCTGTTGTTAGGCGATCCATCCAAGGCGAAAGAAAAGCTGGGGTGGGTACCCAAGATGAAATTTAAGCAGCTGGCAAAACTGATGTACCAGGAAGACCGTGTTGAGGCTGAACGAGAGCTTCGAGCATTGGGAAGAGACGTTAAGGTTCAAGCGTTGATCGACGGCCAGAAAATGCCGTTTCGAGAGCCTAAAAAATAAAGTAAATGTATATCAAAGTTTCTATAATATAACATAGGAAGTTTATATGCATATTAGGTCTCCAGAAGAAATAGAGTTTCGTACCGGGAAGCCCCACGTATCGTTTTCGGAAGTGCGTTGCTGGAAAGAGTGCGCATTTCGTCACAAGCTCCTTTATATTGATAAGCTTGGTACAGATGAACCGTCTCCATACCTGTCTTATGGTACTGCTGTGCATGAGGCGATTGAGAACTTTTTAAATACTGGGGAAATGAACTCTTCGGTCGCCGTCACAATGATAGAGTGTGAGTGGGAAAAGCACGGATTCGAATCTCAGGCTTTTATCGATGCTCATGCAGCTTATCGAAAGTCGCAGGGATGGAAACCAAAGCCCCATCCCCCTCTTTCGGAATGGAAGCAGTATGCCGAGACAGCTCTTTCAAGACTGCCAGAGTTTTTATCGGAAACGTTCGGGGAATATGAGGTCGTATCAGCTGAGGAAGAGCTTTATGAGTATTTTCCAGAGGCCGATATTTTTTTCAAGGGATTTATTGATGCTTTGATTAAGACAAAAATTCGTGGAAAAGATGTCTATTATGTCATAGACTGGAAAACCGCTGGTGATAAAGGGTGGTACCGTGATAAGCGACAAGACATTTTAACCTGGGCACAGATTGCTCTTTACAAAACATTTTGGAGAAATAAGCTCAGCCTGGATACAAAGCAAGTACGATGTGGGTTTGTGCTTTTAAAGCGTGGGGCTCCTATCGAGAAAGTATGCGAGCTTGTAACAGTATCAGTCGGTCCGAAAGCAGAGGAAAAGTCAATCGCTATTTTACGAAGTATGGTAAAAACAGTTCGTAGAGGCATTTTTTTGAAAAATAGAAACTCTTGTTTATTTTGCGAATTTAAGAGTACCCCCAATTGCCCTGGCGGGTAAAAATATTATGTGACATATACGATGCCGCCCCATCATTTATGATTATCCCGATGAGGTATGTATATGAAGAAATATAAGATCTTAATGTTGTCCGACCACGCTTTATCAACGTCGGGGGTCGGATGTCAGTCGAGATTTCTTGTTAATGGGCTTGTAGAAAAGGGTTGCTGGTCTGTAAGACAGTTCGGCGCCGCGTTAAAGCATGATAATTATGATGTAGTACAGGTCCATGAAGACTTCATCATCAAGCCGATCGATGGATTCGGTAATCCAGATGTACTTAGGATCGCATTAGCGACAGAGAAGCCAGATGTTGTGCTACTCTTTACTGACCCAAGGTTTTTTACTTGGTTGTGGGAAATGGAGGATGAGATTCACCAAGTGTGCCCTATTGCATATTGGCATGTATGGGATAATCGTCCCCGTCCAACGTTTAATGATAAATATTATGCCGCCACAGACCTAATAAATTGTCACTCATACCCGACATACGAAATTGTGAGTGAAAAATTTCCTGGGAGAACTAATTTTATCCCGCACGCTCTTCCTACTGATGTGTTCTTCCCGCTCCCTCCCGCTGAAAAGAAACGTTGGCGCCAAGAGGTTTTGGGGTATCAAAAGAAAGATGACTTTGTAGCATTGTGGATAAACCGAAATGCAAAAAGAAAGCGTCCCGCCGATGTTTTGTGGGCATGGAGTATATTTCTCGAAAAACATAACGTTACTGATGCAACATTGCTGATGCATACCGACCCCTATGATCAAGAAGGTCCCGACTTGATGGTGGTTGCTGATATGTTAGGGGTTCAAGACTCTGTCTTGTTTTCTCCAGAGCGGGTAGATTTCACAAAGATGAATATACTACATAACGTTTCTGACTGCTGTATAAACATCGCATACGCCGAAGGGTTTGGATTACCTACTCTAGAAGCAATGCAAGTTGGTAACCCTATAATCGCCGCAAAAACTGGCGGCCTAACCCGTCAGGTGGTGGATCATCGTGACGGAACAGAGAACGGTGTTGCGCTAGATATTAAACACACAGCACTGGTGGGCTCACAAAATGTACCATTCATTTACGAAGATTATGCTGATGTACATGACCTCGCAGAGGGTTTACACAAGCTTTACTCTATGAGCACAAGCGATAGAGAAGCATTAAGCGAAAAGTGTAGAAAATATGCTTTGGAAGAATTTAACCTGGATACGACGATTGATAACTGGCACAATACGTTGCTAGATCTTGTAGAGAATTGGAAGGTGGGTAATCGAACCACTGCACGCTTTGAAATGATTGAAATGGGAGCGACTGATTAATATGAAGGTAATAATAAGAGCGCCTCTTTTAAGCGTAACAGGCTACGGTGTCCACGCCCGCCAAGTTTTTGCCTGGGCGATATCGAAAAATTGGGATGTATATGCGTCAATTGTTCCTTGGGGAATTTGTACGTATCATTTAGACCCTGATGCTTTAGATGGTCTGATAGGCGAAGTCATGAATCGATCTGCCCCTGTGGAAAATCCAGATATTTCTTTTCAAGTCCAACTGCCCGATGAGTGGGACCCAGAGTTAGCAAAAGTGAATATTGGTATAACAGCGGGTGTAGAAACGAATTTGTGTTCTCAAGCTTGGGTAGATGCATGTATGAAAATGCACATGGTGATTGTACCAAGTACATTTACAAAAAAGACGTTTGTAGATTCGGGAGTGCCGCCACACAAAATAGTGACGATAGCTGAGGCGCATAGCCATAGTGATGAAATATCAGTTGTGCTCGATGACCAGCTGAATGCATTACCAACTTCGTTTAATTTTCTGATGTTTGGCCAGGTAACAGGTAATAATCCTGAAAATGATAGAAAAAATACATTCTATGCGCTGAAGTGGCTAGCAGAAACATTTAAGAATGATAAAGACGTTGGGATTATTATGAAGACTAATCTGGGCCGCTTTACAACTGCGGATCGAGAGAGGTCGAAACAGATGTTTAAGAAACTTATATCTGAAGTAAGACAAGGTCCATACCCACGATTTTATTTGGCACATGGTATGCTAGACAATAAAGAGATCTCCACTTTATACGCAAATAAAAGTGTGAAAGCCCTACTTGCACCTACACGCGGTGAAGGATGGGGGCTTCCTATTTTAGACGCCGCAGTCGCTGGTCTTCCCGTCATCGCGACAGATTATTCTGGGCACTTAGACTTTTTAAGACACATTAAGTTTCTACCCTTGGATTACGATATCGTTCCAATTCATCCATCTCGCTGTGACGGCCGAATTTTCGTTGAGGGCACTGCATGGGCAGACGTGAAGGAAGGATCTTTTAAGGCAAGGGTTACAAAGTTTAGAAAGTCGTCCGTACTCCCGACAGAGTGGGCAGAAGCCGGGTCAGAGATATTAAAAGAGAAATTTTCCCTTGCCGCCATAAAAGAGCAGTATGACGCATTTATGGAGCGTATAGTTGACGACTCTTGAGACAGTATTAGTTTGTGCATTAGTTGTGATGGTAATATCGACTATTATTGCGTCTCTGTTCGCTGTGAAATTTGCTCTATTAATTTTACGAGTAGAAGATGCGATTGAAGAGAGTCTGGATATTCTTGACGAGCGATATGCATCGATAACAGAGATTGTCGAAATACCATTATTTTCAGACAGTCCTCAGATCCGCCAGGTCCATACAGATCTGACGCGCTCTAGAGAAGCTATTCTTTTAATAGCTAATATTTTAACAGATGACTTTAGTCGTCTGAAGGACAATAATGATGGCCCGAAAAAAGATACGTAGAAATCCCGGGAAACCGAGGAACATGTATTTTAATAAAGATACTCAAGCATCGATTGAAGAATATCAGAACGAAGACGACTCAAAGAAGAGAGAGGTAGTCTATAAGGAAAAGATCCTTCCAGCTTTTGACCAATTAGCAGAGAGCTTGATTTTTGTTTACGGATTTAATTCTCCGTACGATGGGTTTCATGCGCTGAAGTCAGACTGCGTTACATTCTTATACGAGACAATTCACAAATGGGATCCTGCTCGTGGCACAAAGGCTTTTTCTTATTTTAACGTTGTAGCAAAAAATTGGTTGATTATTCGTTGTCGAAATGCGAAAAAAGAAGACAGAAGACATGTTTCGATGTCCGATCTAACAACTATGTCGTCAAGAGATAAGCACACTGTTGCAAACAGCAGTGTTGCTCCCTCCCCTCAGGAGATTATGGAATTGGGAGAACTTCGTGACAATATAGTAAGGGTTATCGATGAAATTGACAAACGTATTACGAAAGAGAATGAAAAAATCTGTGTGCAGGCCATTCGAACAGTTTTTCAGAACATTGATAATTTGGACTTTTTAAACAAGCGTGCTATTTACGTTTATGTGAGGGAAATTTCGGGATTGACATCGAAGCAGCTTTCCGTTGCGATGTCAAAGATACGAAAACATTACAAAGATATTGTGCATGATTCTCGAATCGTGGATTTGCTTTAAGGATGAATGATGGGTGATAAAGTCGAAAAAAGCTTACAGGATCTAGAGCAAACAAAGAAGAAGATGAAAGACTTCGAGGGAGTCTTAAAAAAGATAAAGCACGCTGATGAAAAGAAAAGAATACTCTGGAAAGAGATATACGACAACGCGTTGATAGATCGTCAGAATGCCCATATTCTGTTTGTTGAAGCGTATACATGTATGACGCAAAGCGCATCAGAGCATGTCAGCCTCGGGAGCACCTTGGCAAAATATTTAGAGCGTATGGGGAAGTCTAACGAGCAATTGCTGAAATTAGCAGACTTGATATCAAAATCTGAAGCTGCGCATAATGCAATAAACGCTGATGAATTATTTTCTCAAATACAGGATGAGTGATGGCAAAGGGTTCGGGAACAGATGCAGTTGCAAAGATTAATAATCCCACCAGCGATGTCGGTGATGTCGTTGAAGAAGCTGGGACAGCTGGGCCGACACAAGTTCTGCAACGCGCAGTCGTTGTGGAAGTCCTGTATGATTTAGCTTCGTTTACAGAAGAAGAATTTACCGAGCTGCAAGAGCTTGTATCTACTCCGGATTTGCTGGCTTCTGCTCCTCGAAATTCTGTGATCGCTCGTTCTGTGACAGCCGGTGCAGATAAAAGAGCGGCTGTAGAAACAGACGAAGAATCCGATGAGGAGAAGGGTACAGTAGGCATTCTGTGCTATCCATTTTTTCCTCCCCACCTGTGCTTCCCCATAAAGCCCGGGGAGCAGGTGTGGGTGATTAATGATTCGCCAGATGTGACAGCAGGGGTGTCTTATTGGATGTGCCGGATTCCAGAGCCAGACCACGTCGATGGTATCAATTACACTCACGGAGATAGGAAGTTTGTCGGATCAACAGGCGAGAAGAGTTCCTCAGAGAAGTCCGCATCGGCTCAGGGCGAGGAGTTAGACGCAGACGCTGAGATTTTTGGCTTTCCAAATGGTCCCGGCACTGAAGACGCATTTTCTTTAAACACTGAGTTGGCATACGAAGAAATCGTTAACGCGTCGCTGTCGTATCTTTCATTTATTCCCGAACCAGTTCCACGTTTTACGAAGCGCCCTGGCGATCTTGTGATTCAGGGCTCGAACAACGCTTTGATATGCCTCGGCCAAGATCGTGGATGGACCCACTCAGACAGTAGTGTTACACGTACAGATGCTGATGGTGCAGAAGCCTCTAACGCGACATTGGAAGATGGTGATACCACGCTGGATGCTTCGATAAGCACTGGCTGCATCGATATCGTTGCCGGCCGCGGTCGTTACGATTTCAGAGTCCTTGGCGGAAGTGTCGATGCGGAACCCGAGTTAACGGCTTCCAGGTCGGTTAAGAATGTTCCGCCCGAAGAAGGCGGTCGAGACGCGTATGATGAAACAAATAAAAATCCTGTTGGAGATGACACTGCCGACGTGAATCGGTTTGATACTCCAGCAGAGGGCGATCCCGACTTGGAGAACGACGCAGCGCGGCTGTACGTGGCCATGGCAATGCAAGTCGACAAAAGTTTCCACATCGATAAGGAGGGTGATACAATTCCATCTGCAATCGACAGTAACATAGCTCCTGCAGAAGATGAATCTTCTATTGAGTTTCCCGGTGCTGTTGTTGCGAAGTCTGACGAGATTCGCTTGATTGCCAGAAGAAAAGAATCAGACGATCCTGTCTCTGGTGCTCCAGAGATAAATGGCAGCATTAGATTGATCAAAGAGGGTGACACCGGTGACGACGCATGCGCTATATACCTCTTACCTGATGGCACGATTCAGATTAGCGGAAAACAGATATTGCTTGGTAGAAAATCAAGCGATCAGTCGGAGCGTTCGTCGATATACGCCATGGGAGATGGCGGGGACCCCATGGGTCCAGATGGTACCGAGCCGTGGGTAAGGTTTTCTGATCTAAAGAAGTTATTTACACAGCTGTATGAAGCGTTAGACGATTTTTGTACTACACTTCAATCTAACCAGTGTCCCCTTTGGGGACCAAACCCTCAAGTCACAGCAGCTTCTACGCAACTTCAGGCATTACTTAAAATTCATAAAACAAGAACAGAAGATTTTGATCAATTGGCATCAACTAGAATTTGGGGAGAATAATAAATGGCTGAAAAATTAGGTACAGGTCTTCAGGGCGAAACTGAATCATCGGGATTTTCGTTTAGCCTTAGTGGGGTAGCAGTAGACGAAGAAGCCGCATTAGCAGCCGCTAGCGCTGCATTGCTTGCTGCCTTTGATGAACCAACAGAAGAACAAACAGGGGCCGCGGCCGTAGCAATAGGCGCCTCAGCTGCGCTTGGGCCCGCGCTAGCGCTAGCGCTTCCGCTAGCATTTGATATAGACACCCCAGAGATTGCCTTACCCGCTGCGCACGGCAGCCATGCTGAGTTTGAGGGAGATGCCGAAACTATAGCAACCTTTACAGCGGTAACAGAGGCAGCTGAAGAACAGGCTTCAATGGGTGACGCAGTATTTAACACGCTGGACCCGATTCTCAATGGCATTCCTGTTGGTGAAGACGGCTTAGTGTATAGCATTGCTGACGCTGCCATCTCCGCAGCTGGCATAACAGACAATGAAACAGTGCCGCCTATTCCGAATAATGGGACCCCGCCGATTGTACCCACGATAGCAAGAATGCAATTATTCGAAGAGATAGCATATGGCTTCCGTCGATCTGGCATGGCTGCAGGAGCGTCGGATCCCGAAGCGCCAGGAAAAATACTCGCGGCTTACATATCTCTGGCGGTTGAAAAATTTGTGAGAAGAGCGATTATCAAGGTATCGTTACCAGATGACAATTACATCAAACTGCTATCGAAATTAACGGAATTTGGTTCTGGTACTGCAAAGGTTTCAAATAGTGCATCTGTATTGGCCGCCGAGGTTGTGCCAGCTGATCCCAGTGTTGCCCCCTACGTGGGCTCTTACGCATTTGATCCAGCCGATCTAATGCTTGGGGTGGATGTTGTTCCATTACTAAATTTTTATGGTGGAATAGGAAGACTGAAGGACTACGGCGATAATTTTGAGCATCCAGACTACGTAGCCGACGGCGCTGAGGCTAAGATGGTAAACATGGATTCTGTCTTAATGATGTTAGAAAATGGAATAAACTTCGTCTAGCGTGGTGAATTTATTGAAGTTGATAATTAACCTCAGGTGGTCGTATGGCGTTGGTTAAATTAGGCGATAAGAAAGTTTACTCTTTTAAGTCTGCCGGTGAGCAGACAGAAGAGCGCGCTCTTCAAAAGAAGTCATTTAAAAGGAACATTCCTTTTGGAATTAAAACTCCAGTAGCGCTATCCAGCGAGGGAACCGAATTCATTAAAATGAATTACACTATGGCTGATCAAGTGGGAGACAATTTTAAAAATATGATTCTCACGAACCATGGCGAGAGGTTGGGGTTCCCTGACTTTGGCGCAAATTTAATGGAGCTTGCGTTTGAGCTTCAGTCAGAAGCTGGTCAAACGGAAGCAATAAATAGGATAAGCTTGGCCGTTGGGAAGTATATGCCCTACCTAATCCCATCGACATTTGAACCCATCACAGAGTATTTTGACAATAAAACTGTCGCAAAAGTCGGTGTTAGAATCACCTATAGCGTCCCAAAATTGAGTGTGAAGGATAAAGTGCTCGAAGTAATAATCTATAGCGCGAGTTGACAATGGCATCAGATATTAAAAAAGAATTAAAAAAAGAACTACAACGAAGTTACCTTGCGAAAGATTTCAATTCTTTTCGAACAGAGCTGCTGACCCATGCAAGGGTCTATTTTCCCGATCGTATAAGGGATTTTACCGAAGCGAGCCTTGGAGGTCTCTTGCTTGATATGGCTGCATTTGTTGGTGATTCAATGGCATTTTATTTGGACCATCAATTTAATGAGTTAAATTGGGCCACTGCCATTGAGAGCAAGAATGTTCAGAAGCACCTTAAAAATGCGGGGGTGAAAGTTCGCGGTGCAGCGCCCTCTGTTTGTGAAGTCACATTTTATTTTGAGATACCAGCGGAGCTTGTAGGTACAGAATACGAGCCATCTCCGTCATTACTCCCAAAAGTTGGACAAGGAACGAAGCTCGCTTCGGCAAAGGGCATCCCGTTTTCTCTAGTTGAAGATTTAGATTTCACTGAAAAAGACTATCTTGGAAACTATATGTACGATGCAGTCCTCGTTGAGACCGATGACTCTGGAAACCCTTCGAGCTATGTCGTTACTCGCATAGGGATTTGCTTGTCAGGGGAAGAGAAGACAGAGTCGATTAAAATTCCAGATGTTCACAAACCATTTAGAACTTTAACGCTGGCCGCTGAAAACATAACAGAGATAATCAGTGTCAAAGACACAGAGGAAAACTCATATTATGAAGTAAACAATTTAACTCAAGACACAGTCTTTGAGGTTGTTACAAACACGACTGAGGACGCTGACCAAGTTCCGAATAATATTGAGATAATTCCCGCACCGTATCGTTTTACCACGACATATGGTTACAATACGAAATTAACAAAATTACGCTTCGGCGGCGGAGACGCTACTTCGTTAGACAACGATATTGTTCCAGATCCTGCCGAACTAGCTTTACCGTTGTATGGTAAAAAGACTTTTAGCAAATTTACCATTGACCCCAATTCACTGCTTCAAACGCACACTTTGGGGATTGCTCCAAAAAACACTACACTGAAAATAACATATCGCCACGGAGGAGGCTTAAACCATAATGTTGCTGCTGCAACAATAAAAACTGTCGATACGTTAATTTTAACTTTTGGGAACAATGCCACCGCATCAAGTGCTGCTAGCGTCCGCGCATCTGTTGATGTGTTAAACGATAATCCGGCTAGCGGCGCAGATAATGCCCCGTCACTTGAGGAGTTACGAACTCAAATCCCTGCCTCACGCCAGGCGCAGAACAGAATTATCACAAAGGAAGATTTAGTTGCGAGAATATACACTTTACCCAATAAATTTGGGCGAGTGTATCGAGTGGGTATTAGACCGAACCCAATCAATTCATTAGCTTCGCAAATTTTCGTGGTGTCCAGAGATAAAGATAAAAAATTGGGAATGACACCTGACACTTTAAAGAAGAACCTTCGAAAATATCTAAATGAATTTCGAGCCGTTAGCGATGCATTCGATATTTTGGACGCAAGGATTGTTAATTTTGCAATAAGCTTAGAAATAGTAGCGCATCCGTCTTCAAATAAAACCCAGGTCGCGCAGACTTGTCTTAAGGCACTAGCAAAAATTCTGGACACAAAGAATTTCCAGATTGACATGCCAATAGCGCTATCAGATATTACAAATGTGGTGCTAAACACACAGGGAGTAATTTCGCTGGTGGATCTCAAAGTATCTAATATCACTGGCACCACTGAAGACAGGACGTACAGCGATGTGTCATTTAACGTTGACGCAAATACGTTTCAACAGATGGTGATAGGTCCTGACGGATCGATTTTTGAATTGAAATATCCAGATAATGATATTCAGGTTTCTGTAAGGTAATTTTTTAGCATGTTTTATATTTTGACGTCCAGTGCAGACACGTACATAACAAACAAGATCATTGATAATAGTTTTAAAGCAGAAGACACAAATGTTGGTCGAGCTGCCACACTGGATCTTTTTAAGCTGTATGACGAGTCAGTCTATATTTCTGGATCAACTCGAATTACTTCATCCGTTGATGAAATCTCTCGATTGCTTGTGAAATTTAATTATGACACCTTGGTGACATTAGCGAGCTCGTCTTTGGATTTCACCCACAGCAGCTTCAAGGCAAAGTTAGAATTAACAGAGATTGAAACCGGTGCACCAGTCCCTAGAAACTTTTGGGTTGTTGCGCATCCCCTTGCTCAAGCGTTCGATGAAGGCTCTGGACGCGACGTCAATCGCTTTCTTGACGTCGATGCCGCAAACTTTTTAACTGCGTCGTATTCTTCTTCAGGCAGCCCAGTCCTCTGGAACATATCTGGCTCGGGCCGACCTGGGCCTGTCGGATCAGGTGGGATTGACTATATTACAACAGGAACGTTGGGATCTACAAAGGTAGACTATGGCGCGCCACAATATTTCAGCGATGGACCAGGAAAAATTTCGGTCGATGTGACAAAAGTACTTTCATCGTCATTGGCTGGTGATTTACCAAATTATGGATTTAGAATTTCATTTAGCGGATCATATGAAACAGATACAAAGACTAGGTTCGCCAAGCGATTCGCCGCTCGCCATGTTCGAAACAAATTGTTAGCGCCCCGAATTCTGGTCACATGGGATAATACTATAAAAGATAGTCACAAAAGCTTTGTATTTAATTCGTCTGCTAGTTTATTCTTGAAAAACACTCTTGGTGGCACAGCTAAAAATATTAGATCAGGCACCGCCGAGACAGAATTAACGGGCCAAAATTGCATACTATTAACGCTCATCAGCGGCTCAGGTGCAACAGCTACTTCTATTTACGTAACCGGATCTCAGCACACGGGCTCAGCCACAGGAGCTGGAATGACAGGCGTATACTCAGCTTCCTTTGCACTCGATAGATTTAATAGCACGTTTTTTAAGACATTAAAAAGCAGAGATGACTTAAAATTAACTGAGATCTGGTCTTCAATAGATAGGACGATTGGGTATCTAACGAGCTCGATCACTGTTAAGAAATATACAGTTGGTTCAGATAACTTCGTTAATCGAGATTTGGTATTTTCTGCCTTGAATGTACAGCCAGAATATAAACAATATTCAAGAGCAAAAATTCGCGTATTCATAGAAGACATTGATGCTGGGCTGAAAGCGAAGTCTTATAAGCTCCCGCGAAAACTAGACACAGTTGTTGTTGATAAAGTGTATTACAGGATTAGGGACATAGAGACGAATACAATAGTTGTTCCGTTCGATGACACTACGAATTCTACGATGCTATCTGTTGATTCTGCTGGAATGTATATCGACTTAATGACAGCCGGCTTACCGTTAAACAGAAATTACACAATTGATTTATTAGTGAAAGATATGGGGGTTTCTGAGGTTATAGAGCTCAATAACATTTCTTTCAGGATTACTTCTTAATGGCTACCAAGGGTCCCAAAATAAAGCGGGTTTTCGAAAACCAGCGTTTATTCACACCTAAGGTGATTCGACGATACACAAATTCTTCTGGTGTGTTAAAGAACCAAACAACAGCTGCGCTGTCTGGTGCTGCTCCCTCATCGACTACCGGCTCATTTCGATATGACCCCCCAGGGTCGCCGCTTAAATCATCCCAACAATTGCCACTGGACTTTTCGAAATTTGAAAACCATACGTTTTTTGCTTCCGCAGAGTCGAATGTTAACATTGCATTTGAGAAGATAGTAAATCAGTTTCCTTTTGACGGCACTCGTGAAGAGTATGAAAATTTTTTAGATGACCTGACAGGGTTTGAAAAGTTTGTTTTGGATTCTTTCCCAAGTTATATGGGTTATCTAACCTTCACTTCCGCTCTTACACAGTCTGTAGAAATAAAAGATAGAGCCGGCGTTCTCTTTCCATCTCTTTCAAAGATCCGTTCAGCAAAGACGGTATTAAACCCCCTTGGGAACTCTTTCTCTGTGGGTTGTCGTCTTTTCTTACCTACGATTACGAATAACAAGCAAGTAATTTTTAGTCATATGAGCGATGCGGGAGTGGGCTATGCCGCGTTTTTAGATTCAGGTACATCATCTTCAGCAACGTTAAATTTCGCAGTTATTAGCGGATCGCAACACGTTTCTGCGTCTTATTCATTGGCCAAAGGCAAATTTCATTTTTTAAATTTTATATATGATCGAAGAGCCGCTAAGCGATACGCAACTATAATGAGCGCATCAACCGAAGTCGCTAGATCGAAACGCTTTAAATTTGAATCTTTATCTACTGGTGGCGCCTCATTTTTTATTGCGACTGGCAGCGCTATGCAACTGGGGTCATCTACATTTACACCTGCTGAAACATTTAGTGGTTCGTTAGATGAGTTTAGGGTTTTTTCCGTGGCCCGAAAGCCAGCAGACATAAATTATTATGAGCAACGAACAATGTTCGCTAGAGATGATCTTAAATTATCATTTAGGTTTAACGAGCCGACGGGATCATACACAAACAACGACGTTTTATTAGACCATAGTGGAATGAGTCTGCACGCTCGTATTACGAATTTCGACAAAGCTATGCGAGCTGTTGACGAAGACAACGTACCGCCGATGTTGTTCGAGGCCTCTGTAAAGCATCCTGTTTTATTTCCGTCATATCCTGCTGTAATAACTCTTAATGAACAATTACTACTGACGGCTTCTGCGTACGATACTAATAACCCAAATTTAATAACAAAGTTAATTCCAGAACACTATTTGGACGAAGCAGCCGCGACACAGGAGATTTCTTCTGATCCTGATGGCACTCTCATGGATGGGTTGTCAACCACTACTAGTGCAAACTATAGCATTCCCGGTGGCGCCAAGCTGGGTCAACCTCAGATAATTTCTTCTCTACTTTTTGTGTGGGCGAGAGAATTTGATTTAATCAAGGTAATGATTGATCATGTCAGTAACCTTGTGTTTTCAGAATATGATAATGAAGAATCCATCGCTGATCAGCTTTTACCATCGCTCGCGCACCACTATGGATTAGAGCTCCCAAGTCTGTTCAGAAATGCAAAGATGAATCAATTTTTTGCTGGCGAAGAAGTTGTCGATGGAAAAATAACTAAAAGCCTACAGTTCGTTCAAAACGAAATTTGGCGTCGCCTGTTGACGAATATTCGTGAGATCATAATTTCAAAGGGTACGAAGCACGCCATGAAGGCAGTTTTTCGAGCGTCTGGTATAGATCCAAACAGAATATTCCGATTTGTTGAATACGGCGGCACTACGACTCAAAGGTTGGGAACCGCGAGAGAGAAAGCAACAGAAGTATCTACCTTATTAGATTTTTCAGGAAGTATGACAAATACTCCGTCTTCAGAAGATGTGCACGGCTTTTATAGCCAGAGACCTGCCCTCCAAAGCGTATTTTTATCTGCTTCTAGAGTTGAAAGGGGTGAGCCTGCAATATCTGGCCAATTTTTCAGTGGTTCAAGTAACGAGTCTCGAGACGGATTGCTCACATCTGGGAGCTGGACTATAGAAGCTCGTGTGAAATTCCCCCTCACCAGAGACCTCACTTGGGATCAAAGCTTGTTTCGTTTCCACACGACTGCTTCGACAGGAACCCCTGCCGACGACAATCCGCACCGTGTGTTATTGAATCTTGTAGCTACTCCCCCAACATCTCGAGCAGTCTATGCAGACAAAGAGGGGGAGAAACTTACGCTATATTGCCGGCCAGGCTTTAATTCAAGTGCACCGCTGCTAGCTCTGCCACTTACTGGAGCAGACATTTTTGATGGTAAGACGTGGTACATTTCTTGTGGTCGAAAGCGCTCTGAAACTATCGGTTCTTATGTGACATCCAGCTACTTCTTACGTGCCGCAAGACAAGCATATGGCGACGTAGCAGAGTATTATACAACATCGTCGTACTTCGCAGAAAACGATTATTCAGACCAACCAGGCGAAAATTTATTTCAACTTACATCGTCATTAGGCGGTCAGACTTTGAACGCTAGCGGCACATTTCTAGCGGTTGGTACGCAATACATCCACACGGGCTCTGGCTTGCATCAATTAAATGATAATAACATAACCAACACCGCAAGAACGTCTCGCTTTGATGGTCTGTGGGGGCACTGTCGTTTTTGGTCGAGAGCTCTGGATGATGATGTGGCCAAAGAACATGTATTGAACTTCAAGTCTCTTGGGGTAAAAAATCCCCTGGTGAACTTTGGTTTCTCCACGGATGTATCTGGATCGTATGAGAAGCTTCGTCTTGACATATCAACTGATCAACCTGCGACAGAGAGTAACTCGACAGGAGGCTTGTCTTTAACAGATTTTTCCCAAAACTTCAATCCTGTTTCAGAGGGGGGGGATGGTAGCGGCGCTTCTTTACAGGGATTTGAAACTGAAAAGCGGATCATAAAACCAGAACGTTTTGACTTTAGTTTCTTGTCTCCAAATTATGATGAAATGCCAGAGCAAAACAAGGTTCGAGTTGCGGGGTTCACCCAAGGAAAGAATCTTTTTGAAATCGGTGGTAACCCCGCGCCAGTTTATGAAATCGTTAAGTCTGCTGAGCCAGTTGACGATACTAGATTTATGATCGAGTTTTCAATGATGCAAGCGCTCGATAAAGACATAATGAATATATTCGCAACGCTAGACGCTCTCGACCTCGCGATCGGTGCTCCGGAATTAATGTTCGCTGAAGAGTATCCAGACCTTGCTAGAATGAGAGAAATATATTTCAATCGTTTAACGGAGAAGATTAATTACAAAAAGCTATTTGATTTTTTCAGGTGGCTTGATGATTCATTTGATGTGATCCTCGAAAGCCTGATTCCCAGGAAAACAAATTATTTAGGGTTTAATTTCATAATTGAAGGTCACGGACTAGANCGACCAAAGGTAGCGTACGGATCNGGTGATGTCTATCTNGGNGAAAGCACTCGTCGAAANCTNAAGGGAATAATTNTGNTAAGGCANCTTGTTGGTGATATGAGGAANTTCTGATGCCGACNTATAAAATAATCACACCCAAGNCCNTCACANGCTCCNTANANCTTNACAGGNTCGATGCTTGTGGGTGGNCCNCCACCGNTCGGTGAATATACANCAACAACNGCNACAGCNNTGCTNGCNTGGTGGCGTTTAGACACAGANATNTCATCTNCNGGNNACGCNTCAGACTANAGCGGGAATNGTAANNCGGCAGTNCCGNNCAGCTCTGCTAACCGACNCGATTGGCCATGGCCCTATGTTACACCATCAAGCTTGGTCCAAGCGAATTCGAATTATTTNGATGGNGACACCNCTTCGCTTTACGTAGAGTCNACCGATGTGTTATCTTTTACGGACGGCTCTGGTACTGATTCTAGTTTTACTGCTCATTTTCGATTTAACGGAACTTTTGATGAGGGTGNGNNCTCTTATTANTACTTGNCTTATAAGGGNAACAANACAACCACAACTCATGAATNNGGCGCATNTCTGTGGGACGGNGACGGNNACGGNATAACAANNCTGTATATCNACNTTTGGGATTCTNCGGGNGACTANNTNCGGGCCGNCACCACCGAAATTTTTTATAGCTCGGTNTGGTACGACGTTNNGGTGACTTATGGGGGNACGAACGAGGCNAGCGGAATAAAAGTATACGTTAATGGAGCTGANACGANNGTATCNACANNNGNTAGCGGAACCTATGANGGCATGCAGCGNAGNGGGCAAAGGCTTNATATCGGTGCTAAAAAGACATTCTACGATTTCAAAGGGTACCTTGCTGACGTTGCTCTTTGGAACATAGAATTATCGCTGACAGAAATCAAGGCGCTATACTACGCTGTCGCCGGCCCAATTTATTATACATACCGAAACTTTGATCTCATTGGTTACGGCGAGAGGCTCTCCCCCACTGGTTCGCAATACGAGATGACCCTCCAGGGCCTTGATGCACAGAAAGATGACATCTACTACCCAAGTCTCCTACCAAGGATCAGACAAGGCGCTCCGATGTCGTTATGGCGCGCCGGAGATAAGCTATCGGACAAATATTTCGATGATACATTATCCCTAAACCCAGACCCGAATGATATGCGGGGCGAAAACGATGTAAAGATAAGTCAGCGTATTAATTTCGATTGGGAGCAATTAGATTTCGGCCAGGCTCCAACAACCCAGCAGGGGATGCCGTATGTTGAGACGCAGAAGTTTAATCCTGTTGCTTACATACAATCTTCCGAAGAAACGATGTGGCCTGTGAATCTCTTCAATCTCGGCTCACTTCTTGATCATGAATTTGATGGAGTGATCGAACCGCTCGATATCAGGGCAGAAGTATTGGGCATCTCTGATAACCGTTATGAGGGTCACGCTGTTCGAGGTGGTCTAACAGGCGGCGCTTCGGAGACGTATTTTGGAAGTAAGCAGATCGTGGACGTATGGAAAGATACCGATGCAAAAGTGGCGCATTTTCTGGACGCTCCTATTAATTGGGGAACAATACCTATTGGTGCTTACTCGAATATCACTTACGAACCCGATGCACCGTTTAGAGACGTCTCATCATTTGACCTTACGAATGGTATGTTATTCTTAAACAATCCGACTAATATGAACGGGACTTTGACAACCTACACTTTAACTGCTTCTGATGGATTATTCGCCTTCTCTACCCCGACTCAGGCCCATAGTTTTCCTTCGGAATCTCCCGTGCTTTGGTGGAGGCTCAATACAGATATTGCCACTGCCGGTGGTGAAATTGATGCTAGCGGAAATGGTCACAATGCCACTGCATTCCCGGCCCCCGACTGGCCATCACCCGCTTTTTCGCCATCCTCTCTCATACAGGATAATTCAAATTATTTCGATGGTACCACCTCTGGTCTCGGCACAGCCATAGGCCTCGACGCCCTTAATTTTGGGGATTCCGGCAGCGACCAGCCCTTTACTTGGCATTTTAGATTTTATGGAGACTTCGATGAAGGAGCAGGGGTGCACTATTATTTGTGCTATAAGGGGGACTCCGATGAAACCTCAAATATAGAGTATAGGATGTATCTGTCCGATACCGTCGGCGATGGAATCTGTACATTTACGGCGAGATTCGATGACACCGCCGGCGGCGGTTATACCTACCGAGAGACCGCAGCCATCATTACCAACAATCAATGGCACAGCCTTGTGGTGGCTTATAATGGCACACGCACCGGTGCTGGTATTAAGATATATTTAGACGGACTCGATGTTTCGGGCACCTCCGGTACCTCGGGGACATATAATTCGATGCGAAATGAGGACGCCAACTTATACGTTGGAGCTANGGCCACCTCCTGGGATTTCAAAGGGTACCTTGCCGACGTTACATTGTGGGCTGTTGAGTTGGCCCCCAACGAGGTTAGAGCGNTACACGCTGCTGCCNAGGGCACATACGCTCCTGGTCCTATTGAAGAAGACTCGTTAATATCTGCAATGCGGTTATTAAGCACCGGTTCGCAGCCGGGCATTGACCCCGCTGAAGAACGTGCAAATCACGGATTTTACTTTGATAAAAATATTGGTTCAATTATATACGGAGACTGGTAGTGTACAAAGATAAAACATCACCGTTTATTTCCGATCTATCTCGACATGTTTCGTCCGAAGGGTATGACGGTAACACTTGGGATATGTCTGAGTCTTGTCTTGCTCACTATCGTTTTAACGAGTACGGGGGCACCGGTGATGCAAGGTTTGTAGATCGTACCGGAAAGCAAGGCGGAATTACGGTCGTAACGGGTAGCTCTCCCACTATCAGTGATACTTCTCCCGTATTCCTGAATTACGATCAGACAATGTATACGGATTCATCTGGGGATCCTATCACGGTTTACTCCGCTGAATTGATTCCAGGAACTGCTAGACGTGTTATTCGGCCATATCAAAAGAGGGTATTTGACTTTGCTGCTCGCCAGCGAAAATTCTTGTTGCAACGAAATTTAAAGGGTGTGGATCCATCAAGTCCTAAGGGATGTACGTTCGTTTTTCGGTATTACTTGTCATCTGATGTTACCTCCGCCTCCAATGCCGAATTGATTCTTTCAATATCCGAATTAAATACCACTCAGATATCTTTCGCTGCTCAAAACATGACCGCTAACGATTATGATATTCGGTTACGAGGAGTCACTGAGAGCACCACGTATTCCGCAGACGCGTCCAGTCTTGCGTACGACCAGTGGTATACCATTGTTGGGTACGCGAAACAAGGTTCGGAGGGCGCCAGCGCAGGTACCTTACAGATTGAGGCATGGAGTCACGCGAGTGGCGCACAGACGGGTCCCGACAACACCGGCTGGCCAACAGCTGCAGGTACCATACTTTCTTTAGATGATCCGCAAATTTTTATCGGTTATGGTGACTATAATTCGACACCTAATTCTAGCTTCAGCGGCACTAGCGATTGGGGACAATATTCTAAAGTGGGTGAATTAGCGATATTTGAAGGGCAACTCACTGAACCCTTATCGCAAGCAATTGGATCTGGCTGGAGTGATTATGTTCCATCCGCCTTGACAAGTCACACTGCGATGTTTAATCGATATACATCTGGCATAGACTCGAGTGGCCCTAAAACAGTGTTGAGAAAAATGGATGATGCGATACGCACATATCCATCAATCTTAAGATCTGGAGAACAAGATAGACTCGGCAATTCCAATGTCGCTCCCTTCCGTGATACTGATACGCTCGTGTTTACTGCGAGTTCTGTGGTTGGAGATGTGTCATTTCCAGATATGCTCCCTGCCGATTTTTTCGGCGATGGAGAGCACAATTTTCAACGGTATCACAAGCTCAAGCCTGATATTCCCGGTAAGGTCAATGCATCTCGTGCTGAGAAGCGTATAATCGGAAAGGGCGATTATCGTCCTGGGTTGATGAACAAAGAAGTTTTCATTATGAACAGGGGCGGGGATTCTATTTGGGGCGGGGAAGATGGTTCCATAGAGCCGTTCAAGGATCACAAAAGAGAAACAGCTGCGGAAAGGATATCTAAAATCGCGATATCGCCTGAAACGATGCTGGGATTTGATCAAAAACTTGGTGATAGGATCGCGATTGTTATAGATTTACCAACGACCGCCACCACCCCAATGGGGCATATATTACCACCGTCACCAATACATACATCTTCTGCTAGCGGACCAGGCACGCTTCTACCCCAGCCATTGTTGACATCTGCCAGCATAAATAGTGTTGCCTATTACAATTTTCATGAAAACAAGTGGGACATAAAAGGTCAAATAGCTGCGAACCAACATATGTCTGGATCACAATTTATGCAAAGCTCATCGCTTGCTTTCCACGGTACAACCGGTTTTACGATTGCTCCCGACGAAAATGATCCGCTGCTACCGCTCAATTCTCGTGGAAGACCTACCGACTGGTTTGGGTTTCCGTTTGATGGTAAATACGAGGCTGTCGATTCTCAATTACTGGACATGTCGAAGTACATTTCTTCTCCTTTTTTGCTGGAGAAAATGGCAATTACTCAAGATATGGAATTCCTGGAGTCTGGTGACGACGGATTGGGGTACGTAATAAGGGACCCTGAGTTGAATCCAGATATGCTTTTGGCGGTATCATCATCGGACTCTACTACGACAATCCCGGATTACGCAAGAATCGATAGACAGGAACTTTATTATGTTTCTGGGTCTAGATCGCTTGATAAGCAGTACGTACGTCAGCTTGTTGACTATAATAAATACCCACCATGTCATTGGTATCCGCTTGTAAACTCGATTGCAATCGATGGCGACACCCCAGATTTCGGAATACCCGGTGGGCTTACCGGAAGTCCGGTGGGACAAGCTTCGACTCGAACAACTGAGGGCAACGCCTACATCCCTGCCTGGGAAAATGCTTGGGCCGGTCCCACCTACGCCCAAGAGTTCCCAGGCCCGGCGACCGGTGTCGGCGGGATTAATATCGGAACGTCAGGACAATGGAATGAATTCATAGGACGTCAGGACAGCGCTTCGACCGGCGCGCCGAATGGCGGTAGTGCCGCCAGCGGGAATGCAGGAACAGCTGAGATGTCATTTTCGCTGTGGTTCAAGATCGAAGACGAAGACGCGACGTACACGGAAGCTATGTTGCTAGATTTCTCCGCCGAAGTGCAGGTTTACGTCGACACTTCTGGTGGTGCCGACCTCAATTATGTCGGCTT
>NZAS01000018.1 GCA_002686195.1 Candidatus Pacearchaeota archaeon
ACAGACACAGACACAGACACAGACACAGACACAGACACAGGGTTTGAGGATGGGTATGTTCCACTATCAGATCTAGTTATAAAATTAAAAAATGTAACTCAGAAAAAATATAAGGACCAATATTTCCAGGATATTTTGGACCGAATTGATCCTCTTATAAAAAAGATATCATATAAATACAATGTCGCCGGTCACGATTCTTTTGATATTTATCAGGAGGCACTTTTTGCTTTGAGATTTAAGGCAATTAGAGATTTTGATATAGAAAGAACTCACGATGGAGATAAGGTCTCCTTTGAAAAATTCGCATCATTGTGCGTAAAGAGACACTTGTCAACTTTACTAAAGACTAGTTTTCAAAATAAAAAATTCACCCTAAATTCAAGTATTTCAATGCATGTTGAACGGTCTCTTGGCTCAGGAGAAGAAACGGGAACACTTTCTGACATAATCTCTGGAGAGTCGGAGAATGACCTAGATAGAATGATAAGAGAGGAACAATTTAGCGTTATCGTAGTTGAGTTGCTGAAAGTCTTATCTTCTTTTGAGAAAAAAGTTTTATTGCTTTATGCTCAAAAATATAGTTATAAAGAAATTTCTGACATAATAAATGAAAGTCGTGAAAAAGTAAAGATAAATATAAAAGGGGTCGACAACGCATTGTCTAGAATAAAAATAAAAGCACGTGCGTTGCTTGATAAATTAAATGAAGATTTTGATGAACCAATATATCCATGCTAGAGACTAAAAATATGAAAGAAAAATTCACCCTAGAGGTGTGCACTGAGGGCTTGAGCTCTCAGGTGATGCTTCATGGCATTTATTTGTCTAAACTTAAAGATAGGTCGAACGAAAAACAAGGGAAAATTGAGTTTGATTTCCAAAAAAATTGGATTATTCTAACCAGTTTTAATGGGTATGGGTTTTTTAGAACAAAAATAAAATGCACAAACGAAGAGGTAGAAAAAAGAATAATTAAACCGCTCGTAGTTGACATTAAGGATATGCAGTCTTTGGTAAAGTCTTTTGAGGCACTAAATTCAGACTCCATTATTATTAATCATTCTGAATCATGTCTTGGTCTTACTCTTCCAACAAAATCGAGTAAAAAGGTTAAAAATAGTGTTAGGACTTTTGATTTTAGTTTTCCAAAATTGACAAATAGAGGGAAGTCACGATCTTTGCGTGGATTAGATCTTGGTTTTCTTTCTTCAGTATTTTCTAGAATCATATCTCCAAATTTCCTTACGGATTCAGGATCTTATTTTGACTTTATTGATATCTCAGTTTCTGACATATCGTGCCGAGCAACTTCAGGTAATGGATCTTTTTTTTCGTCAATAGAATGGAATAGAGAAGATCCATTTGTTGAAAATAATTCCTGGTCTTTTTCTATAGTTTCTATTGCTATGATGTTAAAGATTATTAAAAAAACAAAAACTAAAACACTGGATGTAATTGAATATGAAAATTGCGTCAAATATAAATTTGATTCTTTTGAAATTATATCACTAGATAAGCTGGACCTAAAATGGCCAGATGTTAATTCTATACTTCAAAGAAGTAATGATGTTATTGTTTCTATTGATATAGATAGTGCAAAATCGATAAGGGATTTTTTAGTTCCAGTTCTTGACCAGGCACATCGTGATAAAATTGATATCCCGTCAGTATCTTTGTCTTTTGATTTATCTGAAGATTCATCTATTGAGATCCAATCAAATTTTCAAAAAGAGATATACTTAACCTTAGATGATAATTATCTAACTGTGAACAAGAATGACAAAGGAGCATCTATATTTAGATGTAATGTTTCATTAAAATCGTTAATTGATAGTTTAAGTGTTTCGTCTTCTACGACAGGGGTTGAATTTAAAATGAGCGAGGATGATTTTAATGGGCACTCCCCCCCTGTTCTTATAGAACATCTGGGAGATGAGCAGTGTCATTTTTCATCATTTTTTGCACAGGTAGAATAGTTTTGATCGTATCTTTCACTGCACCTTGGATGTCTCTCGTGGATTTGATCGAAAAGTATGATAATCATACACTTGTCTATGGAGAAGATTCTTTGTCAGAGAATTTATCATTTGTTGACATTTTTGATAAAGAGGCGAAGTGCTTTGTTTTTATGAAGCCAAAAAACGATAATTTTAAATCTATCGAGAGGGTGTGTAAGCAATGCGAAAACTCAAAAAACAATAATGTTATATTATGGAATCCGACATCGTCTCTTTTTTCCAAGATTGATGAGGAATTTATTGTTCATAGTACAGAAAAAGATAAGAAGATTTCCAAAAAAGATATAACAAAGAAAGTTTCGTCCCGTCTTAATAAAACTAAAATAAAGGTAGACGACGGTGCTATAGATTGTTTTTCAGATATGATGAGTTCATTAGATTATTCATATGAAGTTTCAAGTGATTTGATAGAGCTGAGATATAGGTCTCTTTTACTTAGGTGTATAGGGAAGGGGTCAATCTCTTTAAATGACGTATATGAGTCTATCGGAGACGATATAGTCAGTGACGACAATTCTTTGTTTGTCTTATATTCAAAAGGGAAGTTGGATTTGTTTTTCTATTTATTAAATGATAAAATCTTGAACAGCTTGCCATATGAAAGAAATATTCTTTTATTAAAGATAATGAATTACTTTGAGCATGAGATAAGGTTGAAGTTGATGACGTCATCCATTCTTGGATGTGGGGCAGATCGGACTGTTGTGGTCGATAAGATTTGCAATATGAAAAAAATTAAAACAGGGAAAGGAACCTACTCCAGGAATCAAGTTAAATATTTTGCCGATGTAATTTCTTCTGGCAATACCGAATTAATAAAAAAAGATAGTCAGTTTAAATTGCTCGCTATCAATAGTTGTCGAAAAACACTTAGGTCTACTATTAACGATAGTTTTAAGAAGACTTATGCTATCTTTGCAATAATGTATATTGTTGATAAAATTAGTTTTAAGGATTTTTACAGCGTAATATCTAGACTTAAGTGAAAAAAAGAGAGGTTTTTTATGTCTATTCTGATTACTGGAGGTGCTGGGTTTATAGGTTCAAATTTGGCTCTTAATATGGCTCGCTCAAAGTGCGGCGGCATTGATGTCGTAGATTACAGTGAGGATAATTGTCGGTATTTAAGCTCGGTAATGGAGGGGGAGGGTGGCTGTGATAGAGTTAACGTCATATGTGACGACTACTCTAGCAAAAATAGTCTACAGAGAGTAAAAGATGGGATGTACGATCAAATAGTACACTTAGCTGCAGTTCCAAGAGTTTCATATTCTGTAGAGCATCCATCAGAAACTACATACGAAAATATTTATAAATTCTCATCACTACTTGAGGCTAGTATAAATTCTTGCAATAGAGTTATATTTGCTTCATCATCATCTGTTTATGGAGGTAATGAAAACATGCCAACATCAGAAAAGGAGCCATTAAGTCCCCAAAGTCCATATGCTTTACAGAAAAAAGTAGGTGAAGAGATGTGTTCATTATTTTCGGACCTATACAATTTAGACACGGTCTGTTTTAGATTTTTTAACGTATTTGGACCTCATCAATTTGGAGATAGTCCATATTCCACTGTCATTAGCGCGTGGTGTCATGCGTTAAGCAACAACTCCAAGTTAAGACTTGATGGCACAGGTGAGGTTTCAAGAGATTTTTGCTATATTGATAATGTTTGTGATATTATTATGAAATGTATGGATTCTAGCAAGAGATATGATGCTGAACCATTCAATGTAGCATGTGGAGATCGAAATAGTTTAACAGAGATACTCGAATATATAATGCGCGAATATAATATCTGCGATAACAATATAGATCATACACCTCCTAGACCTGGAGACGTTATGCACACGTGTGCTGACATGAGTAAGACATATAAAGAGTTCTCTATAGACCCTCAGCGTCAGGTGTCATTTTGGGATGGACTAAAAAGGACAGAAGAATGGTGGAAGACTATAGGTTAAAAATAGAGAATCCAAGTCATTTTATTGGAGTAGATCCTGGATTGAGTGGCGGAATTTCGATATGGCATAATGGTAAATTTAAAGTATTTGATATGCCTTCTGTTAAAAAGGTCATAAGAAAAAAGACTAAGAGAGACATGGATCTGCCCATGCTGGTAGAGATATTCGACAATAATGTTGGTTTTTGTGAGAATACCGTTGCTGGCATAGAATTGGTTCACGCTATGCCTCAACAGGGCGTTTCTTCAACATTTCTATTTGGAAGGATGTCAGGAATTATAGAGGGATGTGTTGCTGCATTTGGTTATGAATCCTACAGAATCACACCTCAGGTGTGGAAGAAATTTTATTCAGAAATGCATGGACTTGACAGAAAGGAACAAAAAGATCTTGCTAGGGAACTTGCTGCAAATATGGCTCCATATATAAAAGATGAATTTAAGAGAAAGAAAGACGACGGAAAAGCCGAGGCGCTACTTATAGCTAATTATATTAAGGAGACATATTAGAAGTGGATTTACAAAAAACTATTGAGTCGATATTGATCGACTCTAACGATCAGAGAATAGAGCAAGAAACGCTTGGTAGACCAATTCCAAAGGAGTCTGAGCAGGTCAGCAGCTCACTATCAATTAAGAGTTCTCACGTGTCAGAAGAAGATGTCGAAGAGGCTTCTGGGGTAAAATCCCCAAAAGATGATCCTACAATGGGGGTCGTGGGTGATTTCGCTATTGATAGTAATGAGATTTTTGAGTGTGAACATGGAGAATTAGATAGGCTTCGTACTTTTTTGGTTAATCCCGCATGGGAGCAGAAGATAAATAGAATGATAGACACGCATATATGTAACGCAATACGTAAAGCTTCTGATGGTATTTCTAAGAAGGATTTTTCATTAAAGTTAATTGACCATAGGAATATTGAGGTTTCATTTGATGAAAATAAAATTATAGTATCACCGCTCAGTGGCGATTTTATAACCGGAGAAGAGGTTATATATGTTGATTATCATGATTTGCAGGTTGATTTTTTAATTTTAAGAAAAAAAGAGAGTGGATTAGAGGATACCACAAAGCACTATAAGGTATTATTAAATAATGAATTGGTTCCATTTAGCTAATATAGACTCTGTTTTTGATCAAGCTGGAGAGCTTGAGACTCTTAATACATTGAGAAAGATTAAAGATATGACTACGCAAACTCAAAGGGGCGCGAAGCATATGATTATTCAATTTAAAGACAGATATAGGGATGATAGCGAGATATGTAATCTACTTGATAAGGCTGCGTTTTACTCTCCAGATAGTCCCAATAAGGTTAAGGTGTTAATCGAAAATATAATACACCACCTAATGACCGCCATTATTGAAAAAAGAAATAAAGAAAAAAGCGAAATTTTTACACAAAAAGGACTACTGTAATGACAGATAATATTGTACATGTTTCATCCGAAAGCTCCGATTCTTCATCTGCGCTTGAGTGCATAAAGGAATCTGTTGAAAATGCTTTTATAAATAAATCTAATTGTAAATTTTGTCAGTGCGATTTTAGGGGTGATGCTGAAAGTTTATGGCTTCAATCAAATAGCATTAGTGGTGTACATAGGTTCTTAAGGTCAAAAGAGGTGAGCATAAGTTATGCTGCTGTAAGAAATCATTTATTAAGTCATTTTCAAAAAGAAGTTTCAAAAATACAGGTTGCCGAATATCTCAATGACCTATCTGAGTGGAGAAAATCACAGTTAGATAAAGAGAATAGGCTAGAATTGATGCTATCGGTATTAGAGAAAAGAATTTTTGAATTATCCAGTATGCCTAAAGACTCAGATGAACAATTCAGAAAAAACTCAGAGATAATTTGTAAAATGATGCAGCAAGCTATATCGGTACAAGATTCTTTAGATAAACATAAAGGCGCCGTCGAGCCTGTTACTATCTTTATAAAGAGATTGCAAGAGGTTATAGAGCTTCAAATAGAAGGTTCAAATAGTAAGGAAACAAGGAATGCATTAGTGCAAGTGGTATCTACTTTAGAAAAAAATATAGGAGATCTTTTATCACATGGATAATTTAGACAAGCAAAAAAAAGTTCTCAATAAGATTATTGGGAACAAGAGTAAGGTTCAAGTGTACGATAGGACTACTAAGTCTTCAAAGATGATCCCGAGAGGTAATTCTAGTATAAAATCTGCCAACAATTCTAGTGGAACATCCAGGAATAGTGCTTCGTTTGCTCAAAGGCAAAAAAGGAACACAGGAGGCTGTGGTGGCTGCAGTAGAAAGCGTAAAGGTGGATAAACATTGTGATGCAACGTCAAAAGAAAAATCTACTTAACAGTGCATCTAGTTTTTGTGATTTTTATCCATTAATAAATGTTAATCCAGTGGCTATTGAGAAGTATTTGGCGTCGTTTTCTAATTTCTCTGAGTCGGTCGCAATACCGCTTTTTCTAAGCGAGTTTATTTTAATGCTAGAGACTGGAGTTCATTCTTCGAGTTCTAAGATTGTTGGAGTAAGTTTAGACTTACACAGAAAATCTCTTCCTTCTTATCCTATATCTGTCATTATTGACAAATCTTCGCTGTCAGAGTTTGCGTTAGAGGAAAATGGACCGTTCTTGGTGTTGTCTGAAAGCATTTCTATAGAAGATGTTTTAATCAAAAATATTGTTGTATTTGACCACAAGATCTTAAGTTGTGTTAATAGAAAAATTGAGTCATGTGGGTATAATTTTGATATCGGTGTAGATAATTTTGATAAATTTATAAAAAGCAGTAGTATAAAAACGGAATATTTAGTTAATATTCCCAGTTTAAATATTAAAGAAACAATAATGTCTTCAAGTAGAGAAAAAGCGCTTAGAACGGCACTTACAACTTCGTGGAAGAACAATGAAAATAGAAAGTTTTACAAGAGAAGACCATCTGAATATTCCCCATTTACGTATATGCAAAATGGAGACGTATTTCTTGATGTAGTTACCGAAAATAGTGTAGAAAAGACAGCAGATGCAAGTGCGGGCGCTGGACCAGATACGAGCTGGACGGAAGGTGAGCCATTATCTATAAAAAGAGATGATTATGGAAGGGGTTTTAGGGATTTGCCTACAACTTCTTGGTTAGGCAGACGGGTTAGGTTTAGATCTATTAATGAGAGCGCTGTAGATAACGATGGAGTAATTATTTACGATAAAAATAATATAATAAAAGTTAAAAAATCAAATGGAGCCATAGTCAATCTCAAGAAGAACGATCCTCATTTATTCTTTACTATTGACTTAATATAGCCTTCTAGTGGGGTTTTAAATCACAAAAATGTTAGTTTGTTTTTCCAAAATATATGGAGTAATATCATGGTAGACTTGGGTCTCGGCAATGGTGGAGATAAAGATATTGGCTCTGGTGATGAATTTAGTACCAGCTCTGGTTCAGGTGATGGCAAAGGTTCAGGTGATGGCTCAGGCGGCGGTGACGGCGGTGGCTTTGGCACTAGCTCTGGTGGTTCTGGTGATGGCAAAGGTTCTGGTGATGGCAAAGGTTCTGGTGATGGCAAAGGTTCTGGTGATGGCAAAGGTTCTGGTGATGATACCATCAAGCCGACGTCAAAATTGGTAGATTCTTTAGGGTCAAGCTCACAAAAAACAGAAACAGGTATTCCTCCAAAAGCAACGACCGCAGAGACTAAGTTAGACAAGTCTTCAACGTCTGCAGCACTCACAGAAGATGGTATTGTTTTTTCTGAAGACCAAGAAAAAAAAAGTCAAAATAGAAGAACATTACAGTCAGTAGACAATGACACAAAAGCTATAGGAAATTACAATGTTTCCTCTCTTACGTATTTGGATTTAGTTTTGGTTCACCATGGGTTCACGGGTCAACCCACTTTTGTTGAGTCTTTTATTTCTAAGCCAGGACTTGGGTACACTCCAACCGTAAGGGTATCTAGTGGGTTACAAAATGATATTGATTATTTAGTTCTTGATATGCTTCCATTTGCAACTACACCTGGATCTTCTGTAGATGAGGTAAGACCAAAGTTTGGAGGTAATTATTCTCTTGATCCTAAAAGTCCTTTTGTTGTTAAGGTTCCATTGAATTTTAATGTAAATTTTGATGAAGATTCACTATATCAGTATTTTTCATATACCCCAAAATCTAATAATTTAAGAATAAATTGGAATCAACTCACAAGTAAGGGTATATCTGACTTTAACTTAAAACTTAATTTTATAGATAAGACATCTGATGATGGAGATGCGCGTGTTCCTGTTGGTGTAATTAATGTTAGGTCAACAGATATTGTATCTAGTTATGATTTTCAGTCGTTATCAGTTGGAGTTCAAAAGTCTGGAGATGAAAAGGATCATAAGATAGTTGCTAGAGAGCCAGAGAGATATGATTTCGTTCCATATTTAAATGTATTAAATCAGCAGGTTACTTTTGACGACGATTCTGCATCTTTCGACAAGAAATTTACATTAAAATTAAGTAGAAATCTTGAAGATACTTCGATGACTAACGGAAGTTATTTCACAAGATTAGACATAGATCATTCACTTAAATTTGATAACGAAGCAATAATTGAAATTGAGGATAAGCCTGAGGTTTTATCTATAAGGAGACCAATTTCTTCTAAAGAGGGAACTCTTAATTATTATACGAGATCCTTATACGATGGTTATGTTTTTGCGAATGATTCATTGATATTCTTTGATAATATAATGGATCGTAGACTTTCTCATAATATTTCATCTAAATCATCCACAAAAGACGGATACACCATCTGCACTTTGGATGATAATTTATCAATTTTTGGAAACATCGGGAGTGACGTTAATGTAACTGAGGAAACTAGTGATGTTAATGATATTGAATTTAGAAGAGAGTACACTTCAGATGAATTAACTAATGAGATTGAAAGAAAGGATTTAAAAGCAAATTATTTTTTATACATCAATAAGGATAAGGCTTTTTCTTCTAATAGATTAAATCCAATATTCAACATAAATATAAATAGAAAAGTTTCAGATAACGTAACATGTAGTCTTGGATACAAGCTTATTAAGGACGGATCGAAGACAAAAAACAATTTTGCCATAAAATTAATCGGATTAACTCGAATTGGAGAAATTAGTAACCCAAAGGTTTTTGCAAAAGAGCTTTCTATTGAGTGGGACGAATCAAATAATTTTCCATATGGAAAGTATACTACGTATGGATCTGGTGCAGGAAGCGAAGGAGATGGGTATCCTTTGAGGTGCTTGTGTATTAAGGATCTGTTTGAAATTATTAAGTCCAATTTAAATGGAGCTGTAAACAAGACAAATCCAACCGGAAGCGTGGATGATGATTTTTCTGGATTATTCCCAATCATATCTGACTTGTACCCAGATAGATATCCTGACAGTAATGATCCTATAGTTGATTTTTCAGTAACAAAAGAATATTCTGGTCATTATCTTTTGCCTTTATCTAGATTGTGGTTTGGTAATAATTCCGGAAATAATTACGAAGCAACATCAGAGAGAAATATTATAACGGTTTCAAATTTTGGTTCAGAAAAAAGGTCAGAGAACATTTACTGTAGAGGATTAGAAAAGACAATCAGTTTAGAAAAGTTTACAATAATGGCTCCTTTAGCTAGAAAACTTGGAGTGCCAGGTGTTAGGTCTAGTATAAAAGATTATGAAGGTCATTTCTATGGTGGGGATTTTAATCAATTATCTGCTGGTGGAGCTAGTGATAGCAGATTTTACAAATGGAATACAGTAAAGGATGCAATAGATGTTCTAAGGGAAGGCAGTCAGTTCGGAAAGGTTACAAAATCTCTGAGCAAGCTAGAATATGATAATATGTATGGAAGAAAGTGTCCTACTGCTAATTTTAGTAGAGGAACTAAGAGGGAACTTATTGGACTTGCGAGCATTGGTGTCCCTTTGTATTTTTACGATGATTCTGAGTGGGTAGATGGGGACAGTAGTTGGAGTAAAATACCCAGTTATGTAATGAGTAATATGTTTGTAGGTTCAGCGTCAGATCCTGCTAATTTTAGCAAATACTACCAAAATGCATTTAGCTCAACCGTAAATGACAATAATGTTGGAAAGAAAATCCATTTAGCATATTCGGATACATACGCATTTGATGCTCCAGGAAGTTCTGATGAAGATTATGGTCTTGCATACGCCTCGTGGTCGACAAAAGACAACGTTGTTGACTGGATGGAGGATGTATATCCTTATGGGTTTGAAGATGCTGGTGGTAGGTGGTGGATTACTTATTCTACATATGACAAAAGAGGACATGCCGTTGATGAGAACCATTATGGAAAGAACACATCAGCGATGTTGGATCCATATATATTTGGATCAGACTACTCATTTCTTTTTGAGGGTGGAGAACCTGGAGATAGCAATTATGGTAGGAGGGTTAAATATAACAGGCTATTCGATAGGTCTTGTGAGAATGAAAAAATTCATCCAAATTATTCACATATATACAATTTAATAAATCACCATCTTCAGGAATATTTTTTGAATAATGATTTTAACGAAAACATTGGAGTTAGATATAGATGGGGTTCTGTTTTTTATGGGCTTAAAAAAAATGGAAGAATAAAAGTTCACGGGAAAGGCGACATTAATTATTCAGTCTCGTTTTTGAGAGATCAATCAAGAGATGATCAAAAGCTATACATATATAGCAATCAAACCGACGAGAGAGAGATAGATCTAAATTTAAATTTAGTATTAAAAGAAATAAGGCAATTATTCGGNTCTTCTTTNATNTTTGAACCTTCAGGCGACTTNGATTTACAGGATATATTTCCAATATGGACTTCTGTATTTCAAGAAACAAGTCAGGACNNNCCNGNAGGNGANATTNTTNCTTTTGATCCATACAGTATAGATTACACTTCAGGAACTACGGGTGTAACATTAGACACAGATCCTTATTTTGTTAATATAATCAATCCATCCGAAGATGTTTTAATATCCCCATACGATACATCTATATCAAGACATGATGTGTCCATTACATCTGGAGAGATTATATATACTCAAACTGTTACTTTGGGGATGGGGGAAGATATAGATGTTTTATATAGGAAGAAATCTACGAATTCTTCTTTATTTGAATTTTATATTAATGACGAAAGGTATAGAACAGTAGATGACCTATCTAGAGCGATGAATGAATCTCTCTTAAGTAAGGGTGTTAGATTTATAAATCTTTTAAATAACAGTAGATATTATACTCCAGATAAAATTCTTTCGACAAGTGAAGATGCTAAAATTATAAGCATATCTAAACTGAATTCAAACCGTCATGGATTAACCTTATATGGAGGCGTTCGTGGTAGAGATTTAGATATACTTGGTGAATATTCAATGGTTTCAGACATCACTCATAATGTATTTAGTTTAAATTTGATGTTCAAAAGAGATGGGGCAATTTCTTCTGTAACTCCAATAATAGAGTCTAATTTAATATCAGACAGGCATAATAAAGAATTGCCCGTTGGTCTTAGGAGAAAGAGATATGATTCAGACGTTCAATCTTTATTGAGATCCTATGTAGATGGGAGAGATGATCAGGTTTCTGGCTTGATATCTGAAGCTAAAGAAAAGTCAAATCTTATGATTAACGTTGGAAGCTATAAGATTGGATCAGATGACGTAGAATCTAATGGTCAACAAAGGTCGTATGGCGGTAATGGAGATGAGGTCGCAAGCGGAATTCAAATNGCACTTGGAGGTTTTGTAAAAGACGGNGATTTTGTNNTTTTTGATGCTCCNAACTCTTATTTCGAACCTAACTATAACGTATTTTTTCCNATAGAGTTTACAANNAAGAATNCAGAGATGATTATCTTNCTTGTAAGNTCAAGAAATGACGACGGNAGTTNTTCTCCAAATNATTTTAACGAGAACNCNAANTATAGGGCTCAGGTAAGCTATAGCAATGGTATGTTACCAGAATCTATAGTTGGNACATCTGGAAGTCAGGTCCCTGGATCTAATTANACAGAGTATGAAGAAACANTTAGTGGAGATATNGATGAAGTCTCTCCATCTGTGTTGGTAATCCCAACAAAAGCTCCGGTTAATAATGTATCNATACGAAACGATATTCAGAATCTAGAGCTAAATGTAAAGATAACAAATTCCCCAGATGTTCTTGATGATTTTGGTTTTCTTGCCATTAATAGAAATAATTTTAATTTTAATATGTCGGTTGGTAAGGTATCTAATTCATTTGGTTTAGTCTTAGATAGCTTGGGGGCTTGGGATATTTTAATATCTCCAGAAGCTATGATAAACAGGCAGGCAAATGGATCATTTAATTACTTAGGTCTTGGGTACAATNGGTCTCCAATTGACACNGACGAAGAGTTTATAGGAGGGATAGGGCTTGCTATGCCAGATCCCGAGTCTCAGGACATTACAGATCCCTATCAGAGCTATGCTCTTAATGACATTTTTATAGATAAAAGTGTGTTACCTGTTGAGATTGTAGACAGTGTAAGGATGACACAAGTACCTGGATATCCAAAGGTATTTGTAATGCAAATTGACCCACAAGTCAAATCTTATTTGGCTACCACCAGGTCTGGTAGTCCTAACGATAATCGCGGATGCCATGTGGATATTCCATTGTTCTTTTTTGGAAAGACGACAGGAGCTTCTGGAGCTTGTTCTGTGAGAATATTCCATGACACATCTTGTGTTTTTGATTATGATCTCTGCGATTTTTTCTGGAATCTTTCATCTCCTCCAGCCCTCGCCGGGATAGAGACTATTGAAAATAATTTAGAAATATCATTTTTTAATTATGCTGACTGTGTTGACGAGAGCTATAGAGACGAAAATGGAAATATTATTTCTAATAATTATGTACACTGTAAGTTGTCAAATGTCCCCATGTTAGATAATGGGAATGCTTTAGTATTATTTAAAAATATGAAGTCTGGGTCTAATGAATATGGTCTTCCAGAGTATTTTAAGCCATCTCAGGAAGCATTAAGTCGAATTTTACATGTTGTTGGATCTGGACCCGTAGAAGCTCCTTGGGAGCTTAATTGTGATGTTTTAACACAGGACGAATTAGATAAAATTAATAAACCTATTATATATACCAATCCAGGAGACCTGTCGATATATAGTAATAGTTTACCTGTGATTATGAATACTCTAGAAAACGGCGATAATTACATGTTTGTTCATCCACAATTCTTTTTTCCAGAGGAAGATGTTAGTAATGATTGTTTTGAATTTGAAGGAGTTGTATTGGGTATTGGCATGACATTTAAGAATTGGAGGATTGCATCACAAAATCCATTCTTTACGATGGAGAATGTTATTGGAACAAAAAATACTGTTCCATCTAATATAGTAACCAGTTTAAATGCACCTCTTTGCGTTAAATATCTATATAATGAAGATAGGAAAGTTAGATGAGTAAGTTTTTTAATTATTTAGAATCAAGACACGACATACATAAGTATGAAACTATTGATTTAGTGCAGTATCCAACTGAGTTTAATAGTGATTTTTTTCTATCTCAATATTCCAATAATTTCACATGTATTAATGTTTCACCTAGAGATGATTCTGTTCCAAATATAGATGGTGGTCCGAGAGCCACTTTAATATCTCCGTTGCATGTTATTTGCACAGTGGATAACTCTTTTAATGTTGGCGATACATTTTCTTTTTATGATTATTCTAATTTTACAGAAGCAACTAGGACAATACTGTCAAAGGTAACGGTTAGTGGTAATATTGTCGTTGGAGAACTAGATGAGCCAATTGCAGACGTAAATATATATCCATCAAGATTAATTTTATCTAGCGATGGAGATGTTGATGGGGAACTTTTGGGNAAAACACTTGTAGTTGTNGATCAAGATAATCGTGTTGGAATTCGAGAGATATCATCGGTCGATAGTAAAAAAGTTCACCACACTCAAGGTCCAGAGAGTCTTCCAGTTGGATATCTTGTTGATGACCAAATAGTAAATTTTGAAGCTGGAGATGAAGGATGTCCCGTATTTTACATAGCAACAGACGGTAGNTTTATTCTAATTGGTCTTCTGAACGAATCTGGAACATCTGTTGATTTTATATCAAGACATTCTGTTGCAATTAATAATATATTAGANAATTATGGATATTCTCTTAGAATTGCTAATCCCTTTGAGGAAGATACTGAGATATCTCCAGACACTCCTATAATTAAAGTCATAAAAAGAGTGTATTGGCATGTTGCGACAAGCTCTGACGAATCAATGTATAGCCCATCTAACGATCCAGTAAATGAACCTGGAATATCTACATTAGTAACGTATGACAGTCATTTAATCTCTAGCAACTACTTATCTGGAAGTGTTTATGCGGTCGATAGGTCATGTCTATTCCCAAGAAATATTTCAATTCCAGTTTTTAGTGGAAATTATGACATATCTCCTGGATATTTTATATTTCAGGTGGACGACGATAAGGCTAAGAAAATTTTTCAGTATAGTTCCGGTGAGTCTCCAAGAGAAATAAAAGTTCCAGAAGACATTATAGATACGAGCAATTTTTGTTCTTTGCATTACATGCTTTTTGGTGCATATAATGCTAGTGCTGATGACTGTGGAGATTCTTCCTCTCCAAATTCTTACTTTGATCACACATCTGGTGATTTATCTCATGTAGTTAAATCATACAGCGAAGATTCATTAAGAGATATGATAAAACCTTATAGGGATGTTTTTGAAAGTGGATTAGATGCAGGATTTTATTTTAAAATGCAAGACCTAGAAGAAATTCAAAGAATGGGATGCTGTGATGTATTAATTGGTACTGATCAATGTGAGTATCACCCATATCCATCTCCTGGAGATAATAAATGGTCAAGAATATGGATGGTTCGTCAGTGGGTTAATCCCTGGTTTGATTCAAGGAGAAATTCAGACAATTTTCCCCCATTAGCTGCGGAGTTGGTTTATGCAGAACTAGATCCGTCTGCTTCAACACCAAATTGGGTACATGCTGGATTTATATCCTTTGAAGATCAGGCTCCATATTCATATGACGGCTCTAGTATTCCAAGTCAGTTTGTTCCAGATTCATTTAATGGCAATCTCAAAGATTCTGAATCTGGATTCAATATAGATATTCAGGACATTTCGTGGGACAATAGGGGTAGACTTTGGGCTTTGTGTTCTGGTGGATTTGAGGATAGTGGGGAAGTAGGAAATAGTAGTTGGATTTCTGGAGTAGATACAGTTGAGGGCATTTATCAACTTATTCCAGGTGGAGAAAGTAAGAGAACATTAAGTGATGGAACTGAAGTCCCAATAGCATTTCCAGCTAGACTTGTTAAAAGAGAAAATATAAGACATCAATATAGTAGTCCGTTTGATACTGGTATTCCACACTTTTGGGTTGCAAAGCCAATTGNGGATTCTTATTTTGAAAATAATNATGGTGATGGATTAGATANCAATACGATAGATACATTTAGNACGATAGGATCTATGATTGTTGATTATGATCAAACAGATATTGTAANTGGATATGAATTTGCTCGTGTACCAATGCTTTATATTGATGATAACAATGACGCAACGATTAGGGTTATGGAGTGGCATTGGCGACCTTATAAAGATAAGGAGCCAAAATATTCGGTAGATCGTGAAGGCAACACTGACTTTAATGATTATGATTCTACTACTTTAACCGACNTGGCAGTTCCATATGATTGTTTTTATGATGAGGATCATACCGGAACACTAAGAAATTCCAGACCTAGGTCTTCTAGGGGATTCATGGATGCGTCTGGAATTGGATCTGTAGAATCAGATGAAATATTTAATCAAGTTGCAAATCCAAATGGTGGAACATCTACATACTTATCTTCGTTTAGTGAAGTAGGAGTGCGTGGAGTATATGGATATGAAGCTCCTCTTGCATCTGAATTTATNAAATACACTNACTCTTTCGATTCTGATTCTGGCGAAAAGCTATGGAACAAGTATATTAATGATAATTACATGAGTTTTAATCTCATAGATTCTAGTCCAGAGTCTAAGAGGATTAGATTACGAACAACGTGGGAATCTAGGCTTTGGAGAAGTCGAGAAACACTTCCCAGGGAGTTTATCGAGGATGGTATTGATAGGGATATTATTTTTTCAAATAATCCAAATAGCACAGTAGATCCGGACACTGCCCCAAACGATAGTTCAGATCCAACAGACGCCCGAATGGGGTACTCGGTTGCTATAGATGGAGATTTAGTTATTGTTGGTGAGCCGTACGGTAGAGCTAAGGGACCATGTGGTGCATATGATTGTAGACCTCACGGTGCAATTACAATGTGGAGGGTTGATGGTAATGATATAGATTGGACAGCCGGAGATGTGTCTGGGAGAAAAAGTAATCCACATCCCTATCCCGACGGTGACAATACGCCAAACCCAGACGCAAGATATGGAGCGTCTGTGTCTATTACAAAAAGTTGCTCTTGGAGTCAATTTGGAGTTATTGCAGTTGGCTCTCCGGGTCTTATGTCAAATTATCCTACTCAAGAAACAGTATACGGTGGGGTATATCTGTCTAGATTGAATTCAGAGAATGACCTGGTTGATGATGTATTTATAAGTAACCCACAGCAATATAATATGCCCTTGGACCCTGAATTTGGTTCAACTGTAGATATTGATGGAGACTATTTGGCGATAGGATATCCAAAATATAACACAGCTGATGAAGGCGGCGCAGGAGCCGACGACGGTGCTGTGTTTATATTAAAATATGATTCTGGTTCTGGAGGAGGTGATAGTCAAGAAAGATGGACGAGTAATACATGTAGGATAACTACACCAAATGAAAGTGGTGTCCCAGACTCTTTTGGAACTAAAGTTTCAATATCTGGAGAATATTTAGCCGTAAGCTCAATATCTGGAGTCTATATATACAAACGAAATGATGGCGTAAATGAGTGGACTCTGCATAAAAGCATTATTGCCCCAGCACCAGAAGGTGATATTAGTACGACATACGGCAATCATTCACTTCGTATTCATAAGAATTTTGTAGTAGATAGTGGTAGCGAGGCTACCCTTATGTTTGGTGTTATGCTTGGTCAAGACGGAACCGGAGGTATCCAACTTGCTGATTTAGAGTGGACTTTCGATGAAAACAATGGAACAGACTATTCTATATACGTTCCTGATAACGAGCTTGAAAATCCTAATATAGCAATTCTTAATGAACCGATTAACGTTTCTAATGCTTTTTATTACCAGGGAGAGTCTCAGCAACAAGGTTTTCATGCTACTGGTGTGGTGTACGTGGGCGGCGGCGGCACCAGCGGACCCGCAGTCGGCGGAACTTTGAAATTTTCATCTAAAGATAATTATAGAATATCATTAGATTCTTTTGAGGTTGCTGATGGAGGTAGTAGCATTTTTATGACCGGCAACATAACAGTAAACGTTGATGGTGAGCAGGTTTATTATAATGACAGCCCTCCAGATCTTGAAGGGGTATATAGTGTTGCAAACGACGATTTCGAACATGTATATGGGACTGAGATTGAGATTATAGCGGTAGCGACAAACTACAGTAACAGGTGGATTGCATTTGATTATTTTAATTTTAAAGTCAGAGAAGAACGCAGCTTAGGACATGTTTCTGTACATGACTTATCTAACGATCAGTGGATTGAAAAAGATAAGATTAATAGAAATAATATTTCCAATGGGAATAATAATATATCATTAAGTGATAATATTGCGGTGATAGGATCTCATTTATCACGAACCCAAGATTTGGACGATGAAAAACCGAAGGGTAAAGCATATATATATAAGAGATCATATAACGACAATTGGGCTCCTTATGGACACATTAGTATGGATGGTGATGATACTAATAGTTTTGATAATTTTGGATATTCTGTAGCGACAAACGGATTTGATATTATTTGTGGTTCGCCAGGAGCAGAGGGCAATAATGCATCATCTGAGGATACAGGATTAGCTTCATATAGTTATTCAAGTAACCTTGAGACGGAACCATCCTATTCGTATGTTCATGACTTTGCTGGAGACGTTAGTAGAGGTAAAGCTCTGTACTCATACGATGGATTA
>NZAS01000019.1 GCA_002686195.1 Candidatus Pacearchaeota archaeon
AGGCGAAACCTTTATATACTAGGCCGATATATACTTATTACTATCTAGGCGTTTGCGCGACGCCACGGAGAAAAATATGGCATATTTCCTAGGAAGAGACGTAGAACTCGCCATTACAACCGAACACAAAATATTAGGTGTCCTTGTACAAGAGAACGCAAGTACGAATGTATATGAACCAACGCTGGTACATTTTGGCGAAGAAGACACGCCTACCAACCAGTACAGTTCTTCAGCAGACAAAGCTAATTTGTTTGCAGGGCCAAGAGCATGTGATGATTCCACGCCCAACAACGGGCCGTGGGGAGACATCACCTGTGACTCCAGCGACGTATGTACAGACGGTTCAACCGTACTGCGACAATCACAAGCATGGAACAACGAACCTGATAATTTGACGGCATTAGATTTATCTATGGGTGTAATGGACGAGGATGTGGCTTTTATTGGACAGAGGAACGTCCTTAAAGCCGAAGTTAAGAAAGAAAATTCCATTAGTATCACTCGTAAAAAGAAGGATGCAATGTGGGATGCAATATATAACGATGCAAGATTCGGTATAGGTAAGGATGTAACAGCAGCAACAGCAGACTCAACAACTGGTTTGTTTGATGGACTTAGAGCACCTGACTTTGCTGAGTGTGGATACAGAGTATATATTAGATTTAAAGAGTCAACCGACCAGTATGGTGGTGAAGTCTTTATTTTGAGAAACTGCTACATAACTGAACATTCAGTAACGGTATCAGCAGATTCAACCCAAGAAGAAACATTAACTCTAATGAGTTATACTGACCCGTTGATTTTCGATGGTAGGAACCCAACTCATACTTCTGGTTCTAACCAATACATAGAAGCAACGACAAGCGCGGAGCTCTGATTATTATGGCTTATTTTACAGGAAGAGATGTTAGAGTGTGGATAACCACAGAACATCCAGATGACGGAATAGAACTGACCTCTGAAGGAACATTACCGGGAGCACGCTCCTTACAGGTAAAGACAGGAGCAGATGCAGCAACCCCAGATACACAAATAATTGTTTCAGGATTAGATGCGGCAGGATTAACAGCTTGGATGCTTAGCGACATAACTGGCGTTGATGTATCAGTCGGAGCACAAGATGAAGACATTAGTTTTATGGGAATTAGAAATGTAGGAAAGATTGAAGTTAAAAAAGATACTTCAGTAAGTATTACACGTAAAAAGTCTGACCCTAAATTCTCAATGTTATTTCAAGGAAAAACCCGAACTGGTGGTACACCATATGTGAATCATTCAGCAAGCGGTGCTGGAACACATGCAGGAAGACATGGACTTATTAACGCTACATCAGGAGGCACAACGGGAATGAAGGTTGCAGATGGAACTACAGACCCTAAGAGTACACTTGACGATGCATCTAACCAATGTTTTGGTTACAGAGTTTTTGTTGAACTAAAAGCAGAATCGTCTGCTGACGCAGGAGACGGTGAAGTTTTGGTTATTCCAAACTGTATGTTTTCAGAATATGGACACACACTCTCTAACGAAAGTGCCAATGAAGAAACCTTTACTTTAACTTCTCAGGTTAAACCATTCATTTATATGGGTAATAAATCTGGTGGAGCTTATGCTGGTAATGCAGTTGCACAAACAGCTGTTGGAAACCTCTGAGGTGAATAAATATGGCATATCCAAAATCGTTAAAGGAAGCAGAAGAATATTATAAAAGATATAATAAAGAATCTGCTGAAAGAAGACTGGAATTGTGGAAGGAAGAAAACCCTTCCGCTACTCCAGCTAAAAAAGAAGAAAAAAAGGTAGAAGAAAAGGCTGACGAAGAGTAAGCTTTATATACTACCACACAATGTATGATAGGGGCTCAAGCCCCTCTCTAAATAAAAGGAGAAGAAATATGACAGAAAATACAATGGAAAGTTGGTCAATGGAAGACCTTATATCTTTAACTGACGAAGTTCAGTCAGCAGAGATGGAGTACAAAGGCAAAACTATTAATATTCAATGGTGCGAGCTTGTAGAATCAGAAGAACCAAAGATGAATATACCTTCTGACGATACGCCGGAAGATGAAAAGAACGAATATTATACTCAATTAGCTGGTGAAAAAATCAAGAAGATGATTGAGAAAGCTAATGAAAAGAATCCCGAAGGGACCTTTCTTACTTCCGATGTTTGGGCTAAATTACCAACAACACTGAAATATAAAGTATCTGCAAAGGTCATGGGAACTGAATCAAACGTAAATTTTTAAGTTGGATGAAGGACTCGCCGGATGCGGTGTGTATCTACATCCCCCTAATGAAAGATTTAGGTATGAGCTGGGCAGAAATTAAAAATACGCCAAGAAGAGAATTAGAAGGCATTCTATCAGCTTTTTCAGAATATAGTATCTTACATTCCTTTGATGGATATGGAGACAAGGATATATCTGAAATGGCTAAGAATAAACCAGAAGTGAGGTCTCAGTATGCACAATATATGGAGGCTAATAGAAATTTGAAAGAAAAGTTAGGGCAAGTAGTGAAACGTAAGAGTATTAAACACCTAATAGAGTAGACATGGCACAAGAAACTGCAATCGCCTACGGCATTGAGTTTTACGTAGGAAGACGCTCCAGAGATAAAGCAATCTCAGATGTAAGGGCGGCTGGAGAGCTGGTTAATCAAAATGCTTTAAATGCATATAAAAAAGGAGCACAAGAAAGACAAGCAGCCCATGATGATGCCATAAAGAAATTAAGAACTCGTAGTAAAACAGCTATGGATGATTTAGCTAAAGCTAGAAATGCGGCAGCTAAGCAAGCATCAGCATCTTTTGACCGAATGAAACCACCTACTGTAGCTCAATTAGAGGAACAGAAGGGTAGAAAATTAAGTACTTCTGAATTAGAATCATATAGTCAAACCTTCGGACGAGAACTTAAAGCTATGGAAGGTTCCATGGCAAGTTTTGTTGAACGCTCTGGAAAGATGGGAATTGATTTAGGAGACGCAACTGATACTGCTGGGGTCATGGAGAATTTTGCTAAGGCCGATGTTCAAGATAGAACTAGGATGATTGCTGACCTTGAGGAACAGAAAAGAATTAAAGAAAACCTAGTCAAGACAGATAAAAAACAATTATTAGTTACCGAGAAGGCCAAAAGAGAGGCAGTCGTAATTCAGAAACAGAGGAAAAAGGAATTAGAAGACGCCAAAAAAATACGTGATGCAAGAAGGCTGGCTGGAAAAAACACAGAAAAAGAGGATAAACAAGTTAGAAGTCTAGCAGCTAAATGGGGTCATGCAAATACCGCTGTTGATAAATACACTGCGGAACTGGAAGAGCTAGAGGCACAGATAAAAGAAAATCAGAGATTGGGTAAAGCAGACGAAAAGCTAATACAAAATCTTACAACCCTACAAAAGAAACTTACAGCCGAAGAAAGAAAGTCTGGAAGAATCCAAAGAGATATTAGAGATGAAGAGCGTAGATTAGGTGGGAAATTAAGAGAAGATGAGAAGAAGGCCATTCTTCAATACAAAGAACGAAACAGGTTAATGCAGGAATATAGCCGTCATATAGACGAGGCAGCACAGAAAATTGGTGGTACTTTAAAGGCTGCCTTTGTTGTAGGCACTGCGGCTATTGCAGCCCTTAATTATAAACTTATGGCCGTTGTGGGCGCTTTCCAAGAATTTGAAAAACAATTAGTTAATGCAAATTCTATTTGGCAAGAATCAAATGAGACTTTATTCAAGGTAAGTGATTCAGTGGTAAATTTTGGTACAAAGTTTGGTGTTGAAATGAATAACGCCACATCTGGGCTTTACCAGTATGCATCAGCGGGGGTATCGGCGGCAGAGGCTATGCAGATGTTAACTCACACACTGAAGTTATCTATGGCTGTACAGGGCGACCACAATACTTTATCCAAGCTGACTACACAAACCATTATGGGTTTCAACATGGAATTTAGCGATGCTGAGAAAGTTACTGATAAATTCGCGCACGCTATTAATATGTCTTTGATTGAGTGGGATGACTTAGCGAGCTCTATTAAGTTCGCTCTACCTTTCTTTATCTCTACAGGGCAAAGCTTAGACCAATTACTTGGAGGTTTGCAGGTCTTGACCAACAGAGCTCTAGAGGCAGGTATAGCAGGTAGGGGTCTACGTCAAGCCCTAGCGGAGTTTACGCAGCACGCCGACGATAACTCGGCAGCGTTCAGGAAGTTGGGTGTAGAGATTATGGACCTTGAAGGTAATATGAAACCTTTGAATACCATTGCTGAAGAATTTAATGTGGTTATGGGTGAAGGTGTATCTGACATGGAAGTTATGATTGCCCTAATGGACGACTTGAATGTTCGTGGTGCGACGGCCTTCGTTCACTTGGTACAGAACGCCGATGAGTTTACTGGAGCAGTTAACGACCTTCAGAATTCTGCTGGTTCGGCCACAGCGATGGCAGAAATTCAGCAAACATCTCTTGCTAATCAAATACAAGTGGTTAAGAATGCATTAATGGCTCCGTTTTTACTTTCGGATAAGGTGGGAGAATCCCAAGGCTATCTAAATGAGTTTGCTTTGGAAATGCACAGTATAGTGGATGTTATCGAAAATCTCTTTATAAAGAGGATGGCTGATGGTACTGTAGAAATAACCAAATTGGGAGAAACTATTAGGGACTTTGTGATAGGGGCTTTACATCAGGCAAAGGAAGTAATAATTATACTTGTAGATATTATACAAGATTTTACAGCAAGAGGTCACGATATGACTGGTATGATGAATGCCTTTGCTATGCCTTTAAAGATAGTTCTTAACTTAATGCGGAGGTTTGGTGATGGATTTTTGGAAGCTGTTATACTTTATAAAATAATGAACGGCCTTCTACCTATAAATAGTCTGTTGTTATCTAAAAATATAAATATGTTGGTTAATCAGTCACATACTCTCCAACAAGTTACACTTTCTAGTGGTAGAAATATTAGTATGGGTAGACTCCAAAACAACCTAAAGGTGATGGAAGCTAAATTACTCGGAATGACTAATAAGGCACAGATAAGAAAGATGAAAACTGATATAAAATCACTCAGGGCGGATGGAATGAAGGTAGCTTCTAATATGAATGTAGTGGGCTCTATGAAGGCCATTATGTTTTCACAGATGGGAGTTAATCTAGTTATGTTCGCATCTATGTATATAACTCAGAAATATGCAAAGAATAATGTTGTATTTGCGGCTACGATAGGAGCCGTGGCTGGAGCCTTTGTTGGTCTTTCAATTGCTATAAATATGGCAAGGGCGGCTGGAACAGGTCTGAAAGATATGGGTGCTGAATTCTATGCGACAGTTGCCACGGCAGCAGTCATAGGAGCAGGATTTAATGTACTTATGCAAAAAATGATGACACCCCCAAAGATAGACTATTCTCAATATGACACCATGGATACGGGGGGTCGATTTCTGGCTCGCAGAACGTATGATATGGGTGGTTATACGCAAGAACATGGTATTGCTATGCTTCAAGCTGGAGAAAGTATTATACCCAAAACTCAAAATATGCTTGGTGGTAGTCAAGGCATAACTATAAATATGGGCGACGTATATGCTAATGATGCATCAGACTTTGCAGAGAAATTGGCAGACGAATTACCAATAGCTTTACAAAGAGTAAGCGATAGAGGAGGCATGTAATGGTACAATTCTATAGAAAAACCGAGATAGTTAATGATACTGGGGTATTTCAAGCATATCCTGATTTATTTATAGGGCAGGAAGCTAATATAGATATAAAAGGAGGTACTACTGCTAGAAGGGGAATATTTGAATTCGTTGTGGCAGATAAACCGGTTTTCGGTGATTCTACATTAACGGCTGTACGACCCAATCTTTATATAAATTCAGTAGATTTAAATAATTCCACAGAGCTACCTCGTTATAAAGGTTATGTTTTTAATAAGAGTCTTAGCGACTTAAGTAGCCCCGAAGGTGGACTAGCTATAAAAGACGAGTCCGCAGTTGTTATTGAAACTTATATGTCTAATGAGGGTGCTTGGTTAGAAGAAAAGTTTGATGGTAATCCTAGACAAATAGGGGGAGACGTACCAGAACTAGAAGTAGAAAGTGGTACCGTAATAAGACATATAGCTAGAGCTATTAAAGTTGAGAGTCTTATAAAGTGGCTTCGTATGGATTCTATTACTGGTGGAGATGGTAAATCTCCTTCAGGTGGAGTAGTAGGATGGCTTAAAGCGGCTTTCGATGAAGCAGAGTATTCTGATGATTTTGATGAGTATCTGGAACAAAGCGATAGTGCTCTTGAGCTTTGGTTAAATACAAATTATGGTGTAGAATCTGATAACCTTCGAGGTACATCAACACAGAAATTAGGGTACTTCCAACAATCTATACAAGGCACCGGCACAGAAGCGCTAGCTGGCGCGTATACTGGCGCCAAGGTTGGAGGAATGGCGGGAGCCGTTGCTGGTGCAGCAGCTGGTGCAGCCATGTCTAATCCTGATAATTACGTAAGAAATGGTAACAAAGTCAATGACAGTACAAAGGGTAATTTCTTGATTCCCCTAGAACACGAAAAAAGAAGGGGAAGAAAGGATTATTATAGACCTAAGAAATATGGGACATCCCCTAATTGGTGGATTCACTCCAAAGATATAGACAGGAGCGGATTCCTTATGAAAGATGTAAAGATGACAAGGAGCGTTGAGTCAGATATAGATGTCAATACGAGAATCCATCCCGGTAATTCGGTATTTGATTTAGTACGAAGACAAAAATCATATTGGATAGCTGACCCAGAAGATTATGCTGGGGTTATTGAAGCCGCGTATACTAGAGCTTTATTTACTACCTCTAATGGTTTGGATGGGCAAGCGGCCCAATTAAAAGCTCATTGGAGACATATAGATAGTTCAGAAGTTAGTGATAGAGCTAAAATGCTACCAGTAAAGATAGCTCCAGAAATTGATAACAGGCAAGAGCTTATTTTATCATACGGCCACATTCCAAGACCAAGTGAGAATGATACATATCATGCTGGTACTTTTGATGTATATCCACAAGCAGTGGCGAAAGCGGCTGGTACTTTCACTGGATGGGGTTCTTCCGATGAGACATCTAGAAATACCATGATATATGAAAAAATGTTGGATAGTAAAGTAGCGACAAAGGTATCGTTTACTTTTAATCCCTTGGATTTGGAATATGCTTGGGTAGAACCTATTTTAGAATCGGATGGATGGTCTCGCCGACCCACCGATTCGGCTGATGGTATTATTACTTCACGCAGAGGATTCTTCTGCACTCTATCTAGAAATCCTGTAAAACAGGGTCAGGCAGGGGCGAGAGCCCAGACATTCGTAGACTATTTAACTGAGAATATGGCTGGNGTTGTAGATAACAATACAGCTCACACTAATAGACCCGGCACCTTCGTGTTAGGTTTCTTGAATTTTCCTACAGACAAGACGGCATCATCAACCTCAAATGTCACTACTGATAATACGCTAAATGGATACATACATAAGGAAAGACAGAATAAAATATCTGTCGTGTGGTCAGATTATTGGACCGGCGGATTTTCATCTTCAACTGACACTAAAACAATAGGATGGCAGACCACTNNCGNAGCAAATTTAGCCTATCAGGGACATACAGGAGGTAATACTACTGGTCATTATGATATAAGATGGATGGGACTTGCTAATCATGTATCAGACCAAACAGAGGATGATTTAGTGCTACTTGATGGAGACACTTGGTATACTGTAGATATGTATATGCATCCGAAAGTTCCTTGCGTAAGAGTTCACATAACTGATGTGGGAACGGGAAAAAGAATTGACAATAATAAGATATTGATGTGGCCGGGGCCAAACGCCGTCGGTACAATGGAAGGTATTCGAGCTACTGATGGTTATGAACTTAATTCAAGATTGGGTGACGAATCAAGATGGCCCGCATATTGCACGTTCTGGCTGAATAATACACATTGGAAGAGTACAAATGAAGCAGTTAATGCTAAAGCGGGATATACTGAGCCCGCGCAGGGCGACGCTGCGCCACCAACTTCAGTAAATCAGATAGATATATTTACTGGTGGTGCAACAATAGATGGTAATCACCCCCAATCTGAGGTTCTGTTGGATAATTTTAATATTTACAATGCAAATACTACAAAAAACTATTCTACAATTTCAAAAACCAATGTGGTAGCATCTGCAAGCCGTTTTTCAACTTCTTCTTATTTAGAAGTAGAAGCTTTATATAGGCCCTTCTATTACCAACTTGATAATGCTAACACAATTGGTGCATATGTTCAGGAAGTAGACGAGTCTGCTGGTTATAGTAGTGATGCGCCTTCAAGCATTGAGGTTGGTAATAAAGGAAGCGGATATGTTGCCGCTACCCCCCCAATCGTTGTTTTTGGTTCTTCTTCAGGAACTGGAGCAGTGGCAGCCATTACTATGGAACCCGACGCACCGGGGAGTACGACACAGAGGGTAGCTTCAATCTCAGTTTCAGGTGGTTCTGGTTATGCATATCCACCTACAGTAAATATTGTCCACCAGCAAGCGTCAGCACCAACATCACAGGCAACAGCTAAGGCTTATATTGGGCAGAGTAGACATACGAGAGAAGTTGTTAAAGCTATACCAGCCCCACGTTATCTTTCTATAGGTTTTGATAGTAAACCAGAAAACATGTATACATTATATGGTAATTGTGAAACTACTGGCTCTACTACGACAAGAGTATATGGACAAGTTGATTATGATGAGGGTGATAGTATGATGGCTTATAATGCTGTCGGGCCTACGGTAGTTTCAAAGATACATGGTGCTGGCTCTGTTAGTATATCTGGAGCCAATCCACAAACAGCTTTATTTAGCTCTGCTACAGAGAATGAGTTAGTGGGGGGAAAACTTAAGATACATTATAGTGATTTAAGGTCAGGCGACGCTGGTTGTCAGACTGCTGTTAGAGATATTGTTGCGGCTACTAATACAGTTAAATCAGAAGTGGGTACTCCAACAGCTTATGTTGAAGTATGGCCTCCTTTACCTGTAGCCCCTGACGATGATGATGATTGGGAGATTCAATCTCGCTCTCATATACTATTCAATGATTTGGTAACTCGCAAAATTCACGACATTTCACAGATGTATGGT
>NZAS01000020.1 GCA_002686195.1 Candidatus Pacearchaeota archaeon
TAGTTTGTGGTCTTGTGTTCCCCAACCTGCCATTCCCATTAAGATGTATTCATCTTCTTGTGGTTTCAATCCTAATCGTTGAGTCATTGCACTATACCAAAGACCAAGTGAATTTGGATATTTTAGTGTATATCGTTTCTCAAAATGACTTCCCCACGCGTACCAAATAGAACAAGTTTCAAACTCTCCTATGGCATCTATAACTACGATAGCTGATTCTTCATATGGACTTGTAAAATATCCTGCTGCAGCATGAGATTGGTGGTGTTGAACATATTCTATTTCTGCATTACCAACAAAATCTCGTAGATAATAAGATGGTAGATTCTTACGAGATAATACTTCACCATATTGACCTGCTTTTAATTGTCTTAACTTTTTTAGATATGGTCTTTCAAAATATACAACTTTATCTGGTTTACCACCAAGTCTATGGCAATCTGCAAATAATGCTGCGTTTAAATCAGAGTCATTCTTGATTCCACTATATCGTTCACTATGACCAGCAAACAAAATCTCACCATCTTCTATAAGTGTGATAGCGGCATCGTGGTTTAGTGCGTTTATTCCTAATATTTTCATATAACCTCTCTATTATATATATTAATCTAAATAATTTTTCATTTCTAAAGTCAAATCTTTAATCATATCTTGCCACTTTAAACTTAACATAACATTATAATTATGTTCTAAAATAGGTATACATGACAAATACATCTCTTTTAATTCATCTAAATCTTTACTAAAAATTCTCAAAACTTCACCATTTAAAAAATCTAATCTCTCATTTGCATCCATAATTTCATCATATGACTCATCTATAATATGTCCAAATGTTTTAAATTCATATTGATGTAACTTTTTTAAACTTCCTGGTTGTGCGTATAAAATAAACGGGGTTGAACATAGAGATTTATAAACCTTTTCTGTTAAGAAAATTGTATTGCGCTTTTTAAACCTTGATTCTGTTATGATTTGGAAATAACAATTTTTATAATAATATTTGGGTAAAAAAGTAGCAATAGGATGCTCGTGGATCTGTTGCCAATTTAATGTTCCATCCCATAATTTATAATTTTTTAAAAAATCTATTTCTGTATCATCATAGATTTCTTTATTAAAATTAAAATAATCTGACCTATCATTTCTTTTACAATCTAAATATTTTTCTTCCCAGTGAGCAGAAACAAGTGAACGGTCTAATAACTTGTTATCTTTCAAAAAATTATATAAACCTTCTCGATGGTATACTTTGCCTGCATTTAATGAAAAAAACTTATAAAGTCTATCCTTATGTATTTCCTCATTGCTTAATTTAGTAACACTTGGAAAATGACGGTTGATCCTATCATCATCCATTCTCCACAACATTAATACCAAATAAAAATCTAAATCAAAATGTTTTATTTCTACATTTTCACTATTACATTTACTAATTATTTCTTTTTCATATTTATCATCGTCAAATTCAGTACATAAATTTGAAGATATAATAAATATTTTTAACTTTTCTTTTATATTATTTTCAACTACAATAGATGAAACCTCCTCATGCACCTTTGCCATACTTTCCAAACCAAATGCTTCAGCGGCATAATTTATCAATAATATATTATTCTTATCCACTACAAAATAGTTACATAATCCATAATTCATAAAAAATTTAGAATTTTTTTCCCACTCTAAAAAATTGTGATTAGAATATTTCTCATCATCACTATTAATAAAATTACAAAACTTCGGTAAATCAAACTTACAACCAGAAAATATTTCTTTTAATTCGTATATGTTCACTTTAAAATCCTTACTAAATCACGCCGTATACGAGAATGATAATATTTCTGAAACTCTTTATCATCAAATGCAAATCTTTTAATGTCTGAATGTAAAAATGTAATACAAGAACAACGATGAAGAATTAGATTAGTGTGAGTTACCCTGTTCAGCCATTCTATATCTTCCGTAACCAACCAAGTTTCATCATGTCCACCAGTTTCATCCCACGCATTCTGTGATGCAATGAATAAACCACCTACTCCTGCCTGCCATCTACAAATATATTTATTAAACAACACACCAAAGTGAGCACGTTTCTTCTCATCATTCCATTCAAAATCATGACCATACCATATTACATCTGAATTTTTAAAATTTAAAGAATTAAACTTAATCTCCTCAACTTTTAAAATAGTACTCTGAGCTTCATGGGGGTCAGGTCCATATTCTGGACCAGTTATTATACTAAGACTTGGATATTCTTTTACAATAGATATTATAGATGGATTTTCAGTTTTCCAACTGTTTCCTATAGAACAAATCAATGGCTGTAAAACATCAAATGTGCCAGTCCATCCATCACTTCCTAAGTTACTATTTCCCAAACAATCACCACTCAAGTGAGATTGTATTGATTCAAACATATCACTTGGAAATACTATATCTGCGTCAGATACAATAAAGTGATCATTTTCTGTTAAATTCTCTACTCCAAGATTTATTGTTCTCGCTCGGTTCATCCAATCTGAAATTCCTTCTTCATAAAAATATCTATAATCAGCCAATATAGAATCAAATATAGGTTTAGAACTTTTTGTTCCTGTATCTGATATGCAAATTTCAAATTTATTTAAATCTATACTTTCTATCATACGTTTAAATGGTTTAACAAAATAATCATATGATTTATGAAAATTATAAATTGGAACTACAACTTCTATCTTATTCATCTTGATAATACCCTACTAAACACACCTTCACTTTCGTAAATACTACTCTCATCTAATACAGAAAGGGTATTAAATCCAAACTTATCAAAAAGGGAAGACCACCAATCTTTATCATGTATTTGTATATGAGTTTTATCATTTTTACTAACATCCAAAACAAAATCTTCACCCTCTTTCTTCGAAACAGGCAATCTTACAACTATCTTATTGGATTTCAATAAAGAAAATATTTTCTCAATTTCTTCTGTTGTAACGTGTTCAAGAATGTCCAAGAAAAGAACCAAATCAAAATCAATTTCCAATAACTGCCTATTATGATGTTGTAAGTTATCATTAGATAATCCATATAATTTTCTTCCAGATTCAATGGCCCAATAACTAATATCTGTACCTACTACATTATTTACACCGCGTTGTATAAATTCATATATTACTGCACCAGTTGCTGCCCCATAATCTAAAATTTTATCTTGTAAATTTATAGGAACAGATTTTATTAAATCATTTACAGTTTGTTTATATTTTTTTTGACGATAATCTTTATAATTACTATAAGAACTATCTACAAAATATTCTTTTTCGAACTTCATATTATTATGGAAAATTCTTATCTGGCATTTCATTTGCCACCGTATGTAATAATTTATTATTAAATTTATAATAACAATAATTACAACTTTTATTCCACTCTTTACCTTTATTGTTTTTTACTTCATACGGAAATCCACTTTTCTTAAACTTCTCATTTGCATCCTTCCAAATTTTTATAATATCTTTTGTACCACCCAATGACCAATCTAAATCATAAATTCTTGTGTTTAACACGTGACTTGTACAAATATAAACTTGATAATCTCCCCCGTGTGGACTCGGTGCAATATAAGGTCGTATTAACCCAACATAACATCCGTGTTCGAAAGCACCATCATTGTAACCAATATCCTTAATAAAAAACTTGTCATATTTATCAACTTTATCAATAATATCTTTATATTTCTCTCTAATTAATGCATTATTACCCTTTATTAAACAATTACCAGCTATCCTAACAAATTTAATTTTTGAATGTAATTCTACAAGTTCTACTATCTTTTCAATAGTTTCAGATGTAGTACCATTATAAACTTTATTTGTTCGTGATAATTCATCTGCTATATATTTGTTATTTTCATCCATTTGACCATCATAAATAATATAACTAAATGCAAGTTTACTATACGGAATTTTACCAAAATTATAATCTTTTGGCAATTTACCTTCATCAAGTTTTATTAAACTAACTCTAATCCAATCAATCATATCTATTACATCATCATCTAACTTACTATAATCATGGCTATTAGTAATAAGACCAATATTTAATTCTAAATCATGTGATACTCTAATAATATCATTTATATTCTTCTTTGTTTCCTTATCACGATATAACATAGGATTGCCCCCTCCTGTAATCTCTATACTCTTTGTTCCCAAAGATTTAAAATCTGTAAGTATCTGAATAATATCATTAAATGGAATATAACTTCTCAACGGTCTACCGGCAACCGAACAAAATGGACAATCACTTTCACATACCTCACAGGGACATAATTGTATATTTATAGGTCTAAATTTTTTATTTTTCTGTATATCATATAAAACATCCGTATGCTGTAATAATTTATCACCCCACGAACTGTAGTACTGAGTTAATTCTTTATGATTCATAATAATGTTTGGGCAATAACCCAGTATGTTCTTTTAATGGTTTATCAGTATATTTCCAAGATGGATGTTGACAATTAAATAAGATTAACTTTTTACTATATAGACACATCGCTTTTTCACTATGTCCAAAAAATAAAAGTTCAAACATATCTCTTTTAAACTTAATTTCGGAATCTATATAAATTGAAAATCCACTAAATCTATTCAACTCTGGTATACAAAATTTATCATCTTTTAATTTTATACATTCTATCTCGTAAGGTATTTTTAGTTTCATGGCAGATGAATTATGATTCATACTTGATGAAAATCCTGGTTCCCTATACTCTTTGAACTCACAATTATCTCTATCTTTACAATCTAATATTCTATCACGACATTGTTCAAAATTTTCTCCTTCAATATAAACTTTCAACGGAATAGAATTTCTAGCAATCTTGGAATAAGATGAAGGTGGATCATACATCCATCCTTCTTCTTTGTAATTTCCTCTCGTAACAATATCTAATTTTTTCATTTTTGTATCATCACCAAATAATTCATTAATAGCGGGATCAAAATCGATAAAAGACTCATAAATTTTATCCAACTCGTTCCAAATAAGTAAAAAATCATCAAGACTTCTAATCCTCTTACCACCATAATCAATATTATCCCTTTCAAAAGAAGTTACAAACGCGGGAACTAATTTCATTTCTAAAAAATTTAATACGTTTAATTTACCACCTCCGGGATGAATCCTATATCTAATAATTTTACTAATTCCATATCTAAGTGCACCCACATTCAATGGAATTATACAACCTCTTTCTAAAAAATCTTGTGCCATCCATTTTGACAACCAAAAGTGATGTCCATCTTCAGTAAATTTATCAAAATAAGAATCAAACATACCATTTGGTAATAACGCATAAAACGCTTCATGATCATATAACATATCAGTGCCACCAGATAAACAGTCATTAGTAATTTCAAACTTAGATGTATACTCTATTTTAATATCGTATTTATCACAATACTTTAAATATTCTTCTACATTTACTTTCTGTAACATAACTATTTAACCTTCCAAACTATATAATTTACACATTCTGTATTATTTGACCTTTTCATTTTAATCCGTTTTAATTTTATTATTTCAATCAATCCATTAATTTCTAATTCCTGTAAAAATGGTAAAAATCTATTTAAATAATTTCTCTGAATATGAAATTTCTTTGATAAATAATCTGAAAAAATATTTTCATCCAATAACTCTACTATTGGTTCAATATGAATACAAATTTTCGGTTTTCTTTTTAATAAAAATAAAATAAAATCATAAAATTTATTTGAAACTTGTTCAAGTGAAAACATAGTAAAAACTGCACTATTTGTTTTTAATTTTAATGAATTATCTGGATTTATAATATCAAAATATAAAGATTCAATGTTTAACTTATTCATTTCTGAAACTTTGTTCACAATCTTTATTGCATTTTTTGAAAAATCAAGTCCAAATAATTTTTTATCTGGAAATATATCTGATAGGGTAATTAAATTAAATCCACTACCACTACCAAATTCATAGATATTATCTGTCCCCTCAAAATATTTAGTAAATAAACAAATCGATAAAAATCTATTAAAATTCAACTCAGCATTTATATCACTAAACCTAATAAATTTTTCATCTAAATAAAATGTAAATTTTGAACCAAAATGTTTTGCAGTCGTTTCAAGGCTTTCAAGATTTCTCTCCCAAGATTTTTCCCAAATTAATAAATTATCCTTACCAATACGTCTATTATCACTATCTAAAAACTTCACTATTTTAAAAAATTCATCACTTGTATTAGATATTATTTCATATGAAAAATCACAAGAATCAAAAAAATCAATACAATGTTGATTTATATCTTTTTTATCTAATCCTATTAAATCTAAAATTTCTTTTAATGTTAATTTCATTACTTATACTTTACTTAAAAAACTATGTATATCATCTACTGATTTTTCTAATATTTCAATAAGATGATTGCAATTATATACTAATATATCTTCCATTTCCCAATACCACTTATCTATTTCTTCTATACTCATATTACATAATCTATTAATTTCGACTTCAATAAGTTTTAATTTTTCATAACCGTGAACCTCATCATATGTTTCATCTATAAATGGAGAAAATGTCTTAAAATCGAGTTCTTTAAGGGCCTTTAAATAATATGAATTAGTTACTATAATAAAAGGTTGATAGGCCAAAATAGGTTTCCAAATCTTTTCAGTTAAAAATATAGATTGTAAATAATTTTCTCCAAATCCAAACTCCGCCTCCGTTACTACATTAAAATAAGAATGTAAAAGAACACCTTGAATAGCAATATTAGATTCATGAGTTTGTATTGACGTATCAGATTTAGTATCACACTCAATAGGTAAATTATTATAATAATTTAATATTTCATTTTTACCTGGTAACTTATTTCCTAATGTATGTTTTAAATCTCTTTCAACCTCATCTAAAGAATATTGATTATCAGGATCATTATTATTTACTAAATAACTCACGTATCCCTTATCTAATAAATTATTTTTACTAAAAGTAAATGATAACCAAGTCCTATGTTCTCTTGCTCTATTATTAGTAGAAACAAAATGTTTTTGTCTAAGGAAATATTTTGAATATTCTATATAAGTATCATAAAATTGTTTTACCTTATATGTTCTTTTCATACTCCACCAAAACATATTAAAAATATAATATGGATACCATAAAATATTAAATTCATTTGACTTATAATCATTAATATAAAACTCTGGTATTAAAAAATAAAATTGTTTTTTATCTAAATTTAAATCTTCACAAAGTTCATTCATTTTATAAAAAAATAATTCAGTATTCAAACATGAAGATTCTTTACACAAAAAAAATATACTACATTTCTTACTTAATAAATCTTGATATAAACCACCAATACCTATTTTATTTTTAAAATCATTTTTTAAAACTTTTAATATATTAATATCAGATTGATTTCTGTTGTCAAAAATATTCGTAGAACCACCAGATGGTTCAATAACAACTAAATATTTATCATCAATTTGTTGTGATTCCGAAAAAGAAATCTGCTCAAAGTTATGATTGGCAACTCTTTGGACAGCATCAAAACTCCAAGGGTGATTAAAAGGAATAAATTTATTATCTCGAAAATCAAATGATATATATTTCATACTTTATCCTCTAAAATTGATATTATAACTTGTTCACAAAACTTTTTATGTGAAAGTGGTGATGGATGACCAGGATCGTGTTCGCCATTTCCCCAAGGATCACGGGCCTCTAAACAAACCCATTCTGCAAGTCCACCATACTCTACCTGTTCATCTTCGTAGAACCACCACTTATCCCAATCTATCATATCCCACAAATAAGTTGCATTTGGATATAAGTCTTTTAATAGTGGTGTATCTTTTGATATTTTTTCAGTTGCGTTGTCTGGCCAATATCTATCTTCTTTAAAATGAGTATTATCTCTCCACGCCAAGTTCCAAATCTCATGTCCAAATATCTCATCACCTTCTTGTCGTGCCCATCCACTTGGAACTTTAAATGAATACTGATTAAAGATATTTTGCCAACACATCATAGTATATTTTATTCCCAAACCATCTAAATACCATTGAACTCTTAAAATAGATTCAAATGTATTTATCAAACTTTCTTCTTCTGAATAAAAGTGTTTCCAATATAAATCTAAAAATTTAGTTACTGATTTATTATTCCAATCCATATATGGAATACTACTTTTTATCCAAGTAGAATCTTCTTCGGGATGTCTATCCCAACCTTCATCATGAATAAAATTTCCCATCCAATTTTTATGAGGTCCATCTACCCACAATTCATGTAACGGATTTTCTCTAACCGTAGACAAAAACTCTTTTCTTGTTATACCCGACCACATTATAATAACTTCAATATCCTTTGGATCCTTTCCAAGTTTTATTTGATTATTCACTTCCCATATTATACTTCTACTAATATATCCATTTCCAGCACCTGTATCTCCCACATTAAGAACCCAACCATACTTGTCTTGATTTATATGATATGGCCAAGTACCATTTCCAAGTGTAAAACTACAACCAGAAATTATAAAATGTTTATTTGGTCGTTCTTTAAATGGATCCACTTTGTTACTCATATTATTTATATATAAATGGATCTCGTTTTCTAATTTCTTTTATCTTCTTTCTATAACTAAACCAAGCCTTAATTTTATAAAAAAGATATTTTATTCTCTTAATCATATTATTCCTTTATTCTTTCTAAACCAGGTGTTACCATTTTTATTCTTTCCTCTGGTGTTGGTCCTCTATTATTATAAATAATAATATCTGTTGTTAATTTTAATTGATCACAATTTTTACATATTAAATTTGATTCTCCACACGTACCATCTGAATGGTGTTTGTAAATTGTAGAAAATAAATTATCATCATCAAGTGTATATATTTCTTCTAATGTTTGATCTTTAAAGTTACCTAACACCATTTCATTATTAAAATCAAAACAACACATAATAACATCACCATCAACTTGTATTTGTATAGGGCCACTAAATGGTCGTCCACAACTATCATGTGTTAATGGAGTGTCTTTACTCCTATAATCTTTAGTATCAATCCAATTATGAGGTGCCCATATTTCCAAACTGACTCTATCACCAAAATCTTCTATAAGTTTATCTACATCATTTCTATTCTCTTCTACAATAATTGGTGGAATAACAATCTCTGTTTCTTCTGGTTTATTTTCTATGGCATAATCCATAGCTTTCATAATTTTATCTAAAGTAAAACGACTTGATCTGTAATTCAAAACTTTTTGATAAGATTCTTCATTTGTTGTATGAATACTAACTCTTAAACTTAAAATTTCTATTTCATATAATTCATCAATAATCGCTTCTGTTAAATAAGAACCATTTGTTAAAACATGAACTCCCATTCCTGTTGATTTAGCATATCTTATTTTTTTCAACAATGTAGGATCTGTAAATGCTTCTCCAAATCCAGATATAGTTGTTTCTCTTATTTGGTCGGGTAATTCGTGTCTTATTTTATCAATATAAAATTTATAATCATCTACCGACATAATCTCTTTTTTACGAGTAAAATCATCAGTTGGCCATGGGCAAAATACACACCCAGCATTACAATGAGTAGATGTTTCTATTCTTACTTCATTAGTTGTTGGTATTGACATTTAATCTAAATAATCCTCTGTTTTGATAATCAGTAAAAGTTAAAAATTCCACATGGCCATACTTACTCAGTTCTGTTTCGCCCCACTCTTTAATTTCTTCTTTAGAAAGTTTATGTGTCTTATGATTCGTAGGTTCAATGTACCAAATTTTAGCCTTACTTTTATAAATACTCAATACATCCAAAACACCATCATAATCTGGTCCCGAAGTAAAAACTGCTACATCAAATACACCATCATCGTTATAGTGTTGTAAATAATGTTGGTATGACATTCCGCCAAAGGTTTCAATATTTGATAAATTTTTTATATCTGCAACACACTTTAACACTTCCCCAATACGAGGATCACCTTCTATTGCCACAACTTTTTTTGCACCATTTTCTGCAAAAAGGAAAGATGCATATCCATTATTACAACCCAAATCAACTACAGTTTTGTCCTTTACATCAATATAATCAAATCTAAATTGATTATTATGTTTTCTACGAAACGATTCCATAAATACTTTACCATCAATAACGATAGGTAAATAAAGGGAAGAACCATGAAGTTTTATTAGATTACGTAATTCTTTAAGTTTACTCATTTATCTACTTCCTTTTTATCCTTTAGGTATCCATTCCGTTGAACCAGTTTCAACTTTAAACATTCCTCTATTTTGATAGTCTGTATATCCCACAAACTCTACTTCTCCCAATAGACTTAATTTACTCATTCCCTCATCATATGTTTCTTCCTTGGTTTGAGTATGGCCGAAGCTTCTATGGTTAGTTGGTTCAATATACCAAGTTTTAGCCAAATCAACACTTAACTTTAAATATTTAATTATACTATCAATTGGATATATAGATAAAAATAAACCCACATCAAACGGAGTTTTAATCCCTCTGTATTCTTTCACATAATTTATTGCATCTAAACCTCTACTATCAAATAAATCTGGAAATTCACGTGCCAAATCCGAATCATTTATCAAAAACACCATAAAATCTATATTTTTAAGATTTTCTATTTCTTTTATAGACTCTCCTATCCTAACTCCATATTCATAATCAAGTCCAAGAACATAAGACGCTCCCTTTTTTAATGCTTGTATTGAAAGATATCCTGTGTTGCACCCTATATCAACAACAGTTTTATCTTTCACATCTAACATATCAACTCTTATATGTTGATTTTTATGAAATCTCCTCAGTCCTTCATATAATATTTTATCATTTACATAAACTGGTAAATATATATGTTTATTTATAATTTCACCATCTATTATTTCCTCATAAGATTTTGCATATTTTAATAATTGTTCTTCAGTTTTCATTAGAAATATTTCCTCTCCTTTATATTTGGAATTAATACTTCTTCTGTCCACAACTTATGACCAAGTTCATTTGGATGTAAATCATCTTTGCTAATCACTAATATCTTATCATTAAAAATTGGTATTTTTGAATCCTTAAATTTAAGAAACTTACCATCAGCCGTTCCCTTCTCTAATAAATAATCATAAAATTCTTTTTTGATAAAATTTTTCGTTTTAAGTTCATTACACATTAAATTAATAAAATCAAATCCATGATTATTAACTTCTACATTTTTTATTGGTTCAGATACAGACCACATATTAGATTTATACGCCCATAGATCAATATTTTTATTCTCATTATNAGTATAATCTTTTCCTATCCATTCTAACTTATCACCATTAAATATAAAATCAGATTTCCAACTGATAAAATTGACAAATGGGATATTTCTGTCCGTCAAAACTTTTTGAACTGTTAACATACTATTTAAAGTTGCAAATACATCCATAACTGAACTCTTGTACCAAGGACGGGTTTCAGTTGCATCATTTATATTTTCCATAGACTTTCTATCTTCCATATAAACCAACCGTCTAATTGCCGATGACCAACCAATAACAAAGAAAGAATTTTCATAATTTTTAGTGGATAGTGCATTTAAAATGTCTATACTTATCTTTTCATTCGAATTAACACTTGCACCATAATTTTCAATCTCACAATCAAAATATTCACCAAGTAGATATGGATAAAATTTTAATCCATTATAATGATCATAACCGGTTACACAGGTTCCAGTAATACTATCACCAAAACATATTATTTTTTTAATTTTCATAATATCTATCTTCCAATAACTTTATTTGTTCTGGTATATCAATCCCAAATCCGATGTGTCTGATTTTGTGCATTTTTACTTTATATCCTAATTCTACTAATTTCAATTCTTCTAAACCTTCAATTAAATCAAGTTCAGTTTTTTTATCATAAAGTTGTTGAATAGCAAATTTTGAATAAACCTTAATGCCAACGGCCTTTTTACATTTCTTGTAATCGAACATACCATTCTTTAGGACAGGTATAACATTTCTCGACATATATAATAAATATTTATCTTTTGTAAATATCACTTTTGCAGATAATTTAGAAATACAATCTTCTTCGTTGAAGAAATCAGTATAATACATATTAAAATCATCCAAGTTTGATGATAAAACTCTTTCGAATTCACTTCTTTTGATTAGTGGTTCATCAACTGGTATGATTACATAATAGTCATCGTGTATTTTTTTTGAAATTTCTATAGCCCTATCTGTGGCACTTCTGCACTTCAAAGGAGTAGGAATAAATTCAAAATCATATTTGAGTTTTAGTTTTGAAACTTCATCTATGTAATCTTCTTCAGGAGAAGTTAGAATTACATCTCCTAAATTTTGACTCAATATGATTGAATGTTCTATTAAAGATTTTCCGATAAAATGTTTCAAATACTTATTTGGAAACCTTTTACTCTTCAATCTATAAGGTATTATAATTTTCACCCAAGTCCCTCCCAAATTTTTTCGATATTGTTTTTCAATTTTTTCCATTCTTCATCAATATGATTATCCAATTGATTATAATTGTACAAAAGTACATCATCATACATATCCCAATACATTTTATCAATCTCGTGTATATTCAAACTTTTTAATTTTAACATTTCTTTTTCGATCATCGTCATCCTCGTAGGAAAATCTACTTCTTTATCATATGATTCATCAATCCATTTATCGAATGTTTTGAATCCTAACTCGTGTAAAACATTTAAATATCCGTGAGAAGCACACATTATAAATGGTTGTAATCCAAGAATCGGTTTCCAAGTTTTTTCACTCAAAAATGCGTATACAGGTTGATATTCATTTGGTGGGCCATGGAAATCCCAATCTGTCTCTGTGGTTAAATTCCAATAAGAGCTCAGAGCAAATGAGAAATTTAAAAATTGTCTTTGAGTTATATCATCATCTCCATAATGGTCAGGTAATTTTGTATCGATTCTAAGAGGAGACAAATCATATATTGTTTTTAAAAGTTGTTTTCTTTTTTTCATTTGTGTACATTCAGAATGTTCCTCTTGCTTGAACAAAGGTTTTCTATTAAACTCGTAATATCCCATTAACAAATCATAAGTTCCCTCTAACTCACGATAAAAATCATCTTTATTCTTATATACATCGTGTAAGAAAGGATAAATCGTAAATATACCATCATTAAAAAAATCATTCTCCAAAAAGAAGAAAAGTAACTTTAACCTATGTGGTTTAAAACAATTATTTACGAGTCCGAGAAATTTGTGTTGTCTAACATAACCACTTGTTGATTCTACAATCTTGTTGAATGACCCACCAATACGAAGTTTTTCAATGTTTGCAGTAAATGCGTATCGTGAAAAAGAAATCGTGTTTAAATCTTTTTGTTGAACACCAGACAAATTATAATTTGAAGATACAAATGTAAAAGAAGAAAGTGGTAATGAATGAGTTTCAACAAATTTTTCTACATCATCTAATACGATAGAACATTCATGGAGTAAATCCATTTGATCAGGAAATAAAATAAAAATATGTGTTTTATTNTTTCTCAAATCATCGAATATTTTTTTAACCAAAGGTTGTTTTTTGTTTTCTGTAAAATAATCCAACTCTGATTTTAATGACCCCTGAGTTATACCAAAGAATGTTATATATTTTTCATTTTCGTTTGGTATTGTTTTGATCTGGTTTGAATTTATAAAAAATTTACGGATTGCATCCACATTATAATGTAATAACCAAGTTAGGTGCGAACCTCTTTGATGTAATCCCCTTTTCCACTCATCAATGTTACCCAAATCTTTTTTATAAATTGTGGATATAGTATACGGTGACCTATCTACTTTTATTCCAGGATTATCTCTAAATAAAATCAAAGTATTCATAATTTTTTATATCCACCATAAACGAAATCCCAATGATATGTAAAATTGATTAAATCTTTATTTGTCAATTTACTTAGTAATAATGAAGTGTCGAATCGTTTTTTGGTTTGATTGACCTTTCCATTTTCTCTAATAACATCATCGTAAATTTCATAATATTTTCCTTGATGCATTTCTGAATCCCATGTATTACACATATCCGCTGTATAAAATAAAGCCTTATATAATTGATACAAAGATTCACGAAAATTTTCTACTGCTAATAACTCACTTGGTATTAAATTACTTCTGTCACTTCCCCATCTGTAACATTGAGGTAAAGAATGTGGGTCATTTGGACACCATAGTGTATCCCTACATCTTGATTCAATAAATTTATCAAGAAGTTCGATGTATAGTTCATCACTTATGAATGAATCATCGATGATATTCCCATCTTTCAAAAAGAAATTGTATTTCTCTCCTTCTTCGGCAAATTCAATGTCTAAGAACCTACCATCATCTTGAAGAGTTTTTACCATACTTCTTAATCCATGAAATCTAAATTCGGAAAAAAGTCTCTCATAGGGATTTCTTTTAGTAGATATTATATGATTGTTCTGACCACCTATGTTTTCAAATGTCTCATCACTTATTGGTAAATCTACCTCTAATACAATATGATGCAAATCAACATTCATATAGTTTAATTTTTCGATGAATACATCTGTAAAAGAACTAGCATTTTTGTGTACAGGAATGTAAATGACACTTGCGTCGGGCCAGTAAAAAATGAAATTTTTTATCATTTACTTATCCATTTCTTTTGTAATAAAATTTCAAAAACTTTTTTACCAGTATTTTTATTTGCAAGTGGACCAGGATGAGAACCATTTTCTTCGTGGTCTGTATAATCATCTATTGTCGAATGATAATCAACCCAATTAGAATCCAACATATAATATTTTAAGTCCATGTTTTGGTGTGGGTAGTCCCTAAACTTTACCAAAAGACCCTCCTCATCACTAAATTGATTTGGTAAGATATGTAAGGTATTTAAATTATAACTTTTTGAAATATAATGAGTTATTAAATAATTTTTATACCAATGATATAAATCATTGGAGAAACTTTGTAGGTTTATCAACGACTTTCTTTTTTCACCCATAGGAATTTTTTGAGCGTAATCATAAAGGTGGTCTTGACTACTATCTCCTAACATGACTTTTTGTATGCGAAGGTTGTGAACTATACTTCTTCTTGAAATATCAGGCCATTGGATTAACGAAATATCTGGCTTCAATTTTGGAGCCCAACTGTGAAAGACTTCACTACACCAATCAGGTCCCGACCCACCTACAGACAAGTTCCAAATACTGCAAGACTTATGCAATTCATCTTCAATGTATTGTTTTAATCGTGAGGCCCAAGTTTCGTGATATAGAACACCTACACCAAGAGACATACTACAACCTAAAACACAGATATTGAAGTCTGATTTTATACTGAATTCATCTGACCTGAATTCGTACTTATTTGTATCCTCTATAGATTGGCCAGTGGGCTGGTATCTACTATCTAAAAAATGTTCTAAATCACTCATAACTTATCTAATTAACTCACCCCATATAGAATTTTTAATTTCTTTAAAAGTGGTGTTAAATCTTTCAAATCTAAACTACTCGTTCCATCTGATAAAGCTTTATCTGGATTATCATGAACTTCCATAAATAATCCATCAACACCAACTGATATTGCGGCCTTTGCTAATGGTTCAATAAACTCTTTTTGTGAACCACTACTTCCACCCTTAGTTCCCTGTTGAACTGAATGTGTTGCGTCAAAAATAACTGGTGCAAATCGTTTCATAATAACAAGATTTCTCATATCAACTACATAATTTCCATAACCAAATATGTTCCCCCGTTCTGTTAACCACACATCAGAACCTTTTACCTTATCAACAATTTTTTCTGTATCTTCTGCCGAGATAAATTGTCCTTTTTTTACATTTATAG
>NZAS01000021.1 GCA_002686195.1 Candidatus Pacearchaeota archaeon
CCCTGCACCTCCCGTGCCAATTCTCGGTCTTCCACCCATCTTCCTTCGGCCCCTCCCTCCGGGTGGGGTCCGGCCTCCACCCCTCCGGGGCGCCCCCCCTTTTCCAGCGGCCTTCCTTGCCGTCCAGCCCGGCAGTGAGTTAGCCTCTGGTCGTTCCCTTGCGTCCGTCTTGGCAGGCGTCTTGGCATCCGTTTGAGCGACCTGGGTCGCGAGGCCGGCCAGGGCTACCACCAGGGCCGCGCGAGAGAGGACAGCTCTCGCTTGTCGTTGAGTTCCCGCTCCTGGTGGAGGTCTGGGGCCTCGTCTCTCGAGGCTGCTCTGGCGCTGCGAGCGGCGAGCATGGGCCTGACCCCTGCCACGCTTCGAATCCGCACCCAGACAGAGGCTCAGACGCCTGTGGGGTCTGTCAGAGCAGCCCGCCTAGTTCGCTGAGAAAGTCCGGTGTCGCTTCCAGGATGGTGCGTCCTATCGCTTCCGCGACCGGTGGTGCTACGGAGTTCGCGACCTGCCTGTAGGCGTGGACGTTGGCTCCCTGGAAGGGCCAGTTGGGCGGAAAGCCTCCTAGCTTCGCTGCCTCTCGCACGGTCGGGCCTCCTCGGTACATCAACAGAGCCCAGAGAAGCTGCTCCCGCTTGCTTGCGGAAGCGGAGATGATGGATCGAGCCGAGACGTTGGATTTCTCCCCTCCCGTAAGGGTCGGGGCGGGCTCTGCCAGGAGGTTCTCGGCATCGCTTGGCATCGGGCACTGACAGCCCCACTCCGTGCCGCTTGCCGGGTTGATCTCTGCGGAGCTCCATGCGGCGCTTGGGTCCAACAGGATGACGCCTGGCTCTTTTACAGACTCGCCCTTCCCTGCGGCAGGATGCCAGGGATGCGTCCCTTCATAGACCGGGGTGCTCGGAGCCTGGTAGGAAATTGGTTGCTGGCAGGAGAGGCACCACCAGTCGTCATGGCCGTGATCCCGAAGTTCCTCGGCGCGTTCGCGATCTTTCATCGCGTCCAGCTCTGACTCGCGGAAGCCCGAATACATGGCCTCGAAGTTGTCCCACGGGTCGTGCTCCAGGGCCTCGGCGAGGCTGATCCACGGCTTGCGGAGCTTTCGGCGCTTCTGCTTGCTCGCACTCCACCACCCGGAGAGCTGCGGGTCCTGGTGAGTCGGCTTTGGAGGCTCGATGTGAAATGGACCTCCGATCAGGAATACCCTCTTGCGCCTTTGTGGGACCCCCCAGTCAGCAGCGTCTAGCACCCAGGCGGCCGTCCATGGAAAATGACTGCGCAGGAAGGGCAGGATCTCACGGTCGCAGTAGCTCTTGGTCTTGCCTCGCCCCTGCACCAGCCCCATGACATTCTCTGCTACGAACCAGGTTGGCTTCAAGCGCAGGATGGCGTCTCGCGTAGCCGGCCATTGGTTTCTGGGGTCGCCCTCCAAGAGTCTCTTGCCCCCGCTGGAGAAGGGGGTGCAGGGAAAGCTGGACCAGAGAAGGAAAGGCGGCGCGGAGAGGTACTTGCGGTAGCGCACCTTGTTGACGTCGGCCTCCACCACCTTGCCCGCCAGGAGCCCGTCCTTCACGGCCTTTCTCAGGGTCGAGGCGGCCTTGGNGTTCCACTCCACCATGAGAGCTGGCCCCACGCCGGCCCGGTGCAGACCCAGGGCCGCGCCCCCACCGCCTGCGAACAGCTCGACTACTGGGAGCTCTTGGGCCATGCCACCACTACCCCCATGGAGCGAGGGGCGGCTTCTTGTCCAGGCGCACGATCTGTGCCTTCGTGTAGGGCCGCGCGAACTCGGGAACCGAAGATTTTCCAGACCACATTTCGTCGTAGAAGCGGACCAGCGAGTGCGCGGTAAGTGTCGCGCTCCGGACGGCCCCGTCGAAGCTCTTGTAGGGGCCGGTGAGCCGGGTCCTTCGCCCCCCACCGGACCAGATCAGGAACCAGGAGGCGGCCCGCTTGCGCCAGCTCTTCCGCCTCTCGATGATCATCGCCTTGAGTGGGTAGTCCGTCCCGACCTTGAGCGTGATCCCGCTGCGCTCCCCCTTGAGCGTCTCGATGGTGCGGAAGCGGCTCACCTTCGCCTCCCCACTAGCCGGAGCGGAGGGAGGGTTCCTGTGGTTTCTGCCAGGTAGGCGTCGAAGTTCGGCTGGTACTGATCCTGGAGCCACGCGAGGTACTGCTTGAGGCTGAGCCCTTGTGGATGGTAGCCATCGAGGCCATGTGTATGCCGGGCGAACAACGGAAGGTCGTACATGCGGAGGTCTTTCCCCTTGGCATGTTTTTTCTTCAACCTGCGGAGCCCACCTACGTCGATTATCTCGCCGTGATCCCGCCAGGAAGGGGCCCGTGGGTCATAGGCCCACACCGCGTAGCGGGTCCCGCGCTTCCCAAGCATGTCTCGCCCAGCGTCGAACAAGATCCGCGCCCGGCCCCTGCGATTATGCTCGCCAACCCTCTCCCCAAAAAGAAACCGGGCACGGGCTCGGCCCTTACGGGTCAATTCATATTCAGCGTAGCCGTCTGCGCCCTTTCCAATGAACTTGACGTAGCCCTGGCGTATCACACTCTCAATCGCTGGATTAGGAGCAAAGGAGATATAGGACTGTTGGGTGAGGGCATCGAGAATGTCGTCCTCCGCACTAACTTCTTGCTCCCGTACTTCGGCCCGGTAGCACTGCTCGGCTCGGGCTAGCGCCTTGTTGACGTCCATGTCGTTACTGGCCGCTAGGTGGAGTAGGTTGCATAGGAGATCACCGATCTGGTCTTCCATCGGTTCCCGGCCTGCGCGGGTCGCTCTGGAGTGAGACGCAACCGCGAAGGAGGCCCACTCGGCTCGGTCCAGGTTGTCTGGTCGCATCGCCTTCTGTCCCTTCGCTTTTTTGGAGAGCACTGCTTCAAAGTCGCCGCGGCGCAGGGAGACTACTGGGAGCGCCCTTCCATATTTCTTCTTGAGCTCGCGCAGGTTGTTTCCGGTGGCGAGCACCTGGTCCTTGCCGCGCTCGTCGTAGGACCATACCGCGTAACGGCCCAGGTCGAGCTTGACGGTCTTGCCGGCCACTGTCGAGGTGGCGATCACTTTGTGCCCCATGTCCGTGATGAACCGGGGCGCGTTGTGTTCACCTGTCCAGTATTCGTCCATCCTACTTCCGCGTGACGACCCAGGTGGTCAGGCCGACCAGCGCAACTGCCCCTACGCCGATCCCCACCTTGGCTCCCGTTCCCATCCCCGCCGCGGGCGGCTCTGCGGCTTGCTGGCGAGCCCTCGCCACAGCTTCGGGCGGCGGGGGCGGAAACTGCTGCTTCTTGACCGGGGCGACTCGCGCGGCCTGGAGCATCTCCGGGGTCGCCAGGGGCGCTACCATCAGGGCGTCGCGGATGATCGCATCTAGCGACTTCCCCTTCTTCAGCACCTTCGCCTTCTTTTTGTCTTTCGCCACGACTACACCGCTTTCAGGTTCTTGATAACGTCGGGTGTCAGGCGTCCTTCTCCTGCCGCCTGACGCAAGGCGAGGAAGGAGCCCACTGTGGGCGGCATCATCGGCTGCTTCCCTTTTCGATCTACACGGAAACCAAAGAGCCAGGGCGGCAGCGGTTGGTTGTCACCGATCATGCCCTGGTGGTGCCACTGGAGGTAGCGTCCGATAATCTCCTCGCGCAGTCCACGGGGAAGTCGCTTCGCCAGGGTGTCTTCATCCGGGCCGAAGACCATCGCCATCCCGTCTGGCTTCGTGAATATCGCCTCCCTGGTGGTAATCGCTGTCTCTCGAGCCGCCCTGGCCTCTGGGTCCGAGAAGGCAACAACTTCCGGCATGAGCGAGAACATCAGGGATTCGATGAACAAGCCGCGGAGGATCTCCCTCGTCTGCGCGATGCTTCCCCCGTCGTTGCCGCGGACGTAGTGGGCCTTGCCGCGCTTGAGCCCGCAGGGACCACCGCCGATCAAGCAGTCTTTGTATATCTTTATGTCCTTGTGGTCATCGAGCGCGGGCCTGACCGGAACAGGGACGGGGAGTCCGAAGAAAAGCGGGTTTGGCATGGGCCACAACATGGGGCGCCCTTTGTTGATTCGCTTCTGGCGCTTGGTCCAGTACTTCTTTCGAGCCTTCCAATGAGCTCGCCCCAGAGGGTCTTTTACCTTCCCTTTGAGCGGCCCTCTCTTGAAGCGTCGCTTGTTCTTCTTGCTCCACTTCTTGTGAACCTTCTTGTAGTTTTGGTTAGCCTTCCCCCGAGCCTTGACCTGGCGCTTGATCCCTTCGTAGTAGGACGGGACGATGTCGGCAGCGAGCTTCATGCGCCGCCTCGGGTGGTACTCGGCCTTGAAGCCCAGGTCGATCAGCCCTCCAACAGCCATCGCTCCGGACGCGATGTCTCCGATGAGCCCTCCCGTCACTCCGTACTGGTCGTCGCCCAGGAACTCGTCGCCCAGGAACTCGTCGTAGCCTTCCCAGGCTCCAAATCCCCATTGGTCGTTCATTAGATGATCCCCTTTCGCCGGAACCGGGCGTCTCGTTGCGCGATGGCCGCCAGCAGCATCGTGTAGTGGCCCAGGCCAATGAAGAGGCCGCCGAGCAGGAACCAGTACCAGTGCTTTGCCATGAACTCTTCCACGCCGCTCTGGGCCTGCGCCTTGCACTCGGTCTGGAAGTCCTCCAGCTTCTTGAGGACGCGAGGGTCTTCAGTGAGGATGGTTCCGACCTGGGCGGCGATGGGTGCTGCTATCTGCTCGACGAAGGCGTCGCCGCCGGGGAGTTGTCCGTAGCGGCCCACAGGCTCGCGGATCAGGCTGTAGTCTCTGGCGTAGGGGCCGGAGAGGTAGCCGTCGTATCCAATGTCGTCGAAGTCATACACGAAGCTACCCTATCACCTTGTAGGTGCGAAATCCGCTGCCACTGGCCGCAACAGGCGCTCCCATTTTGACACACTCCTGGACGCCAGCCACTGGCGCGGGGCATGTGTCGGTTCTGACGGTGACGTAGGCAGTGCCCCCTGGCTTGATCAGAGAGCGGAGCTCGCGCAGAACGTGCTTCTGTTCCTTGGGCGGGATCACGTTGAGGACGTAGGTGCATAGCACGGTGTCGAACTGGCGCCTGGGGAGCTTGGTCGGGCCGTGATGGGGATCGTAGGCTGCTACTTGTTGGCCCTTTCTTCGCAGCCACGAGGCATCCCCGCCCCGGCCCGCCCCGAAATCTAGCACCGAGCCTCGGATGTTTCCCTGTGACCAGAGTTTTTTGAGCGGAGCTGAGGCTCCCTTGCGCGTGATAGCGGTCCTGGCGGCGGGATGGAGGTTTCTGCGCCCCTCGAGTTTCTGCATCCGACGTTCAAGGTGTCCGATTCTTCCGGCCAGGATCAGTTCCAGGAGGATGAAACGCTGGCCTCTTCGCTTTCGGCGGTTTGCCCTCCCTCGCATCATCGCGCCAGGGTGTCCGCTGGGAACTCGGCTCTTCGGCCAGGACCTGACCTTTCCCTGGTAGGGCAGCTCTCCTACCTGGACTTTGGGGTGACCGTACTGATCGCCCGTGATGTCGACGTCCACGCCGCCCACGCGCAGCCAGTAGTGCTTCTTGCAGCTCCCCTCGGCTCCCTGCACCAGGACGGCCCGCCCGTGCCCTGGAAACTTGTCTCGCAGCCACAGCGCAGTCTGATAGCAGCGACCGGCGGCTGGTTTCTTCTTGGTTCGGTAGTCTGGGTGGCGGGCATTGGGGCCGATCTCGCGCCAGATCCCCTCGGCTTCTTTGCGCACCTGGCCGGCCCTGCTTCTCAGGCTCCGGTTGGCTCTTCCGCTCTGCGCCGGCTCGAAGTTTCCATTCCAAGGGCCGCGGGCGTCAGCGAAGGCCAGGCCGTGACCGGTGCCAACAGCAGCTCTGGCTGCATCAAAAGTGCTTCCAGTGCTGATCACATTGTCGATGAACAGCACCTCCCGTCCAGCGAGAGAGGGGCCGCGCCAGACCATGAAGTGTTCTTCGACAGTGAGGGGGGCGTCGCCGCTCATGTGGCGCTGGCGATTGCTTGGGGTCCAACGGGTGCGCCTCAGACTGTCCAGCACCTGGGAGTTGGTCGCTCGGGCCAGGGATTGGGCTAGGAGCAAGTTGGCTACTGTGCTTCCGGTCGAGTCGGGAATGGGGATCAGCGCGGACCCCCTCTTCACTTTTCCTTTCATGGCCGCGGTGGCCTTCTTCACCGCAGCGGGCTCGGCCGTCTTCAGGGCGTAGGCCGTCTCGCGGTTGGATCGCTCTTTGGCGTTCAGGGTCCGAGCTCGCGGGCTGACATAGCGCACGGCCCCTCGGTGGGCGGGGCCAGCAAAAATCTGCAGGGCGGATCGCCGTAGTCGTTCGAGCTTCTCGGCGTAGCCGGGATCTCGGCGGGCCAGGCTTCGAGCCGCCTTCACTCCGTAGGAAACTGTGGAGGTGTCGCGCTGGAAAACGTCTCCGATCCTGCCCTGCGGGATTCCTTGAGCGTAGAGGGTGGACATCGCGGCATGGCGGGCTCTTGCCAGCGTCTTGGTGCGCTTTCGACTGAGCAGCGCGGGAACGGAAACCCAGAAGAGGTCCGCGGTGAGCGCCAGCAGGAGGCCGATGCGATCCCTCACGGGCTACTCGGCCAGGGCTTGGCAAACAGCTCGACCGACGAAGGTGGTCCACATGCCGTTGTCCGGCAGCCCCTGGTCGCCCTGGAAGTCGCTCAGAGCTGCTGCCGAGAGCCGCCCCCAGACTCCATCGACCTTCCCCAGCTTGTAGCCCAGGTTCGTAAGAGCCTCCTGGCGGCCTTCGATGGTGGCGAACGGGGTCCAGACGTCTTCTACCTTCTCGTCGTAGATGCCTTCCAGGACTCGCAGCCACGGGAAGCCAAGGACGTCGAGCTTGTAGCCGGGACACAGATCGGCGTGACCCTGGTGATGCTCGGGGCGGATGTGCGGGAATCGAGCGACGATGTACTGGCCGAGCTCGACCATCATTTCGATCTGCTCGTCTGTCCAAGGTTGGACAACCAGGGGAGGGCCGTTGGGGGAGTCGTATCGAATCCAATCGTTTTCGGCGTCGACGCCGCGCCGCGCGTATCCGATGTTGACCGTCTCGATGCCTACGGTGGTCCTTGCGCCTTTCTGGTCCGCGCTCGTCAACTCCGAGCCGTCGACCTGGAGGGTCTGGCCCTTGCCGCAGTGCCAACTCCTGTTCTCTAGCGTCACATAGCGGTCTATGCCAGCTTCCCTGGAGCGGCCTACGCAGAAATGGGCGCTCGCCTTCCCCTTGCGCAGGGCCTTGGCGCCGCCGAGAACCCTGCGACAGGAGGTGATGTCCCAGCCCGCCGTCCAGTGCCAGGTGATCCCGATGGGGTTGTTGTCCTTCCAGCCTCGGCTCACGGCCTGCCCCTTCTTCAAGGGAATGAGGTGGTCGTTGAAGGCCGGCGCCGGGATCGCCTCGACCTCGGCCTGGTCCGGGACCAGCTCGCCCAGCTTGCGGATGGTTGTCACGAAGTCGGACTCGAGGCTCTGGGCGAAGGCGAGGACTGCTCTGGAGGTGGCTGGGCCGTAGTCGCCGTCTACCACCAGGGGGCCGAAGCCAGCCTTGTTGACCACCTTCTGGAGGGCTGCTACCGACTCGCGCTTGGAGACTCTCATGCGCTTGTAGCTTGAACCAACGCAAGGTGGTTTACGTTTTCCCAAACGTCGCCGTAGGAATCGATTCTGTCAGCAAGCACAACGACCCGATAAACGCCCATTCCGCCAGGTCCGGGGCGGACTTGAAACCAGTTTTTTACCCGAAGACGAGCCCCTGATTTCGTTGTGACCACACTACCTGGTGGAAACTCCTCTTTTGCAGAAACCAACCGTGCTTTGGCGTCTTCCCTCTTTTTGTAATAATCCGAGTGGCGCGGGGCGCGATGTCCCTTGGCTGCCCCAGGAAAGTAGCGGTTCGCAAGAGCCATGGACCGCCTCGGCACGTTGGCGATCCGTCCGTCCCTGTCGGCCCGATAGACAAAGCCCGCTGAGTCATGCGCAGCGAGACCCTTGGCGCGGAGCGCGATAAAGTGCCCGCTTACGTCCTTGAAGCGAGCATCGTGGTCGTCGCCCGAGATCACAGGAAAGCCTCCGATGTAACCCCTCTTGACTACTGCCTCGGCTGCCTTCTTGGCTTCCTTCGAGCTGGTGCTCCAGGAAGCTGCAATCACGATTGCCACGTTCTGGCTTTTCTCGAGATACCGGTAGGCGCACTCCCAACTGGCCGGGTCCTCGTCCATGGAGAAGGTCAGGTGATAGTTGGCCGGTAATTCTCCCTTCCTCCCTCGGTTCTTGAGGGGGATCTTTGTGTAGTCGTACCAGCTTATTGACGGAAAGGATTCCATTAGGCCGTATCGCTCCCAGCGGACGTCGCTGGAGCCGTTGAGGCGGATTGCTGCGGTGAGGCCCTTTCCCGCCGCCAATACTTGGAGGTTGAAGGCTTCGGCCTGGAGCTTCTGAAGGAAAAACTTCGGATAGAGCTTCCAGAGCAGCGTCTTGACGAGCCTGTTGCGCCGCTGAACGGAGCCGGGCATCCGACCCGAGCTGTGTCCGATACAGGTCTTGCCACAGATGCCGAAATGCGGGCACATGACCATCCCGGACTCCCAGGCCGGTGACAGGTAGACCACTTTGGAGAGCACCTTGACCTTGATACTGCTCTTGCTCTTCTCGCTGTCGCCCAGGATGCCCGCCTTGGGAAGCATGGAAAGCAGCCTTGAGAGTAACGTGGACTCGTCCAGGCCCTTGTAGCCGCCGCCCTTGTCCAGATACCACTTGATGGCGAGAGGGACCTCGTCGGTAACCCAAATCGCCTTCTTGGTCGTTAGGCGGCGCGGTGCTTCGGTGTACTCCTTGAGCGCATAAGCCTTAGCCTTCTCCCATAAGAGAGGGCGAGTGCGTTCGGCGAGGCCCACTTCGACTAGGGCGTAACCAGCGTCGCGTAAAGCGGCCTTAGATGGTGGATTGAGGTCCATTCGCGAAGTCTACTACGGCGGTCCCTCGCGGCACAGGAGTCCGGCTAATTCGACGAGCAGTTCCGGCAAGCGACCGCTACTGGCGGAACTCAGGGCTTTTATCCGCCAGGGAGGGAGCAGCGCCCGCACTTCGCGGCGCAACTCCTGGAGCTCTGCCTCGGCGACCGCTGAGGTGGGGTGGGGTGTCTCGAGTTCAGGAGCAACGAGGGCCGATGCGTGTGGGGTCATTGTCTCGCGTTCATGTAGAGCTGGAATAGCTGTAACTGGGCCTGTGGGCTTCCGTCCATGCGCAGCACTTCGCCGTCGAGGACCAGGGAGTGAGCGTCCCGCTTGGCGTCCACCGCTTTAGCGAGTGTTGCGTCAAAGGTCGAGGGCGCATCGAGATACCAGGCCCAGCAGGGCTGTTCCTGGCCGATGCGGTGGATTCTGTCCTCGGCCTGGTCCAGATCGGCAGGCCGGTAGGATCTCTCCAAGAAGACAACATGGCTGGCTCGCGTCAGGGTGAGCCCGACGCCGGCTGCGAGGATCGAGCAGACCAGGACATCGAGCTCGCCTGCCTGGAAAGCTGCGACCGTTGCGGCTCGCTCCTGGGCGCTGTGGGAACCGAAGATCGCTCCTACCTTCCGGTCGTCTTCGCGCTGGAGTCGTTCGTAGAGCTCTGTCTGCACTTCCCGGTGCCATGCGAAGATCACGAAGGGTTTTGTCTCGAGAGTCTCGTTGCACCAGTGGACGGCAGCTTCGACCTTCATGACTCCAAGGCGCTGGCGAAGAGTCGCCATGCCGCCCAGGATCTCGCCCTGGATTGTCTGTATGCGCTCGTCGTTTCCGGCCGCTCCCTTGAGCTGCTCGCGCAGAGCCTCGAGTGCGCTGACCTGGGCCATGTAGTTGGTGGTCGTCATGGAGGCGGTGTCGAGCTGGACGGTGCAGCGGGTCTTCTTGGGAAGGTCAGGGAGCACCTGGGTCTTGGTGCGCCGGGCGATGAAGGTGCCGACGATGTTCTCTCCCAGGTCCTCAAGATCCCCGGCCTTGGCCCGGTCGGGTCGCAACTGCCAGCCCCACTTGCCCTCGAAGCCTCCGGCGTACTTCGCGGTGAAGCCCTTGTAGCCGCGCTCCTTGCCTGACCACAGTTGTGGGTCCAGGAGGTGGAGTTGGTGCCATAGGTCCTGGATGCCGTTTGCCGCGGGTGTGCCCGAGAGCAGGACTACGCGGCGCGAACAGTCTCGGATCTCTTGAGCTGCTCGGGATCTCTGGCTGCGTGAGTTCTTGAGGAAGTGGCTCTCGTCGAAGACAACCAGGCCCCAGGGGGCGGCGAGCCGCAGTCTGTTCTTCCACCGGCTCAGAATGTCGTAGTTGACGACGTAGAAGGGAGCGCCTGCGGGAAGAGTGTCGGGCTGACTGACGCAGGTCCAGGGAAGCGGGTTGCGCTTCTTCTGCTTGATTCCGCCGATGACGATGTCGCGGGGAGGCGTGTGCAGCCACTTCTCGATCTCAGCGGCCCAGTTCAGCCGCAGTGAGGCGGGGCAAATCACCAGTACCGGTCCGTCGATGCTGTGGGCGAGAGCCAGGGCCTGGACGGTCTTGCCGAGCCCCATTTCGTCGGCGATCAGGCCGACACCGTGGCGATCCCGAAGAAAGCGAACTCCCGCGGCCTGGTAGGGATAGAGCTGGCCGCCAGGGAGGGATAGCGACTCGTCGCAGACGGCGGATCTGGCGCTTTTCCGAGCGCGAACGATTCGAGCTCGCTCCTGGTGGACGGTGTTGTCGAGGTGCAGGGGCCAGTGCTGGCCGGCTGCGGTGATCAGTTCCTCGAGACAGGTCACGGGGCCGTGCCAGACCCGGTGGGTTCCAGACCAGCGCAGGCCGGGAACCTGCCTGATCGTCGTCAGGGCCTCTTGGTTGAAGGGGGAGCGAAGGACGGCGCGATCTCCGCGCACTTCGATGCTGGCGCTCATTTGGGGCAGATTTCTGTAGCTGTGAGCAGGCACTCGTTGATGTGCGCCATGTCCCACCACAGCATGCGGAAGCCACCGGGACTTCGTCGCTTGTTCTCGACTCCGAAGCGAATCCAGTGATTCTCCAGCGCGTCTATCTTGGCCTCACTCTCTGCCGTGTCGCCGTCATGGCCGAGAGGGAATGGTTGGACGGTCACCACCGTGCCGCTCCCGAGCGCGGAGACGATCTCCTTCATGACGAAGTGGGAGATCCGAAAACCCCGGTACTCTGGCAACAGCTCGATCTGTCCCAGGTGGAGCCAGCCGTCTGTGAGCGGGTCAATCGCCCCCTCTTTTCTCAGGGTGTCGTAGAGCCATCCCGCTCTGGCTGACTCTTCGTCGAGAACGTCTCCAGCGTCTGCCATCCTGAGCTGGACGCAGGGGTAGCCGGGGATGATGGTTGAAGGGATGTAGAGGGCTTTGGTGAGTGACCCGATGATCTCTTGGTCGCCATCTTCGCCGTGGAGGATGACGTCAGCGGAGACTTGGTAGAGCTTCCTCGCCTCATCTGATCGTTGGAGCTTGATTTCAACCGCGAGGTCGTAACTTTTAGTCGTCCAGGTAGTCGTCGTAGCCGTAGTCACGCTTTCCTCTTTTCTTGAAGCCCATGAATCGCTCTGTGGCGGTCCTTGAGTCAATTTGGGGTTTGATGGGGGCGCATTTTTCAACGATTGCGATGTGCTGGTGAGCACTGACCTCGATCCTCTCGACGCGCCACCCGTTTGCGAGCAAGTCAAGCTCCCAGCAGTCGGCCCTACCCGTGGTCACATCGATCAGCGCCAGCTCCCTCTGGACCCTGTCCACCGGGATGTAGAAGTATCCGTCGGGGGGCGGATTCTGGCGAAGCATCGACGGGTTCCAGGGACGGTAGAGGGAACTGGCGCTGAGCGACGAAGAGTCCGCGTCGAATGGCGGGGGGGGCTTTTGCGGGATCGGGATGGGCTTGCCTCGCCACGGGCGAACGGCCACCCTCTGGCCGCTTAAGAACCACCAGGCGTCGTCCCTCGCGCCCTCCGCGTATAGATCCCAGAGATCCAAGAGCTCATCTCCCAAGCGGAGCGCCCACAGATCGGCCCCGTCCCTACGGGTGGACCCTTCCTCCGCGTTACAGGTCACGGACGCCATCCGTTGGACAGGACCAGGACGCGAACGGCAGCGCGAAACAGAGCGACAGCTTCACCTAGAGCCTGGTCGTGGCTGCAGCCGCAGGCTGCTCTGACCTCGTAGGCTGCGATGGAGCCGGCCTTGTGGACGGGGAAGGGCAACTTTCCTGGGTCGGCGAGATCCGCGTCGGGGATCTCGTGTCGGATCTGCGTCTTGCGCATGGCGTCGACAACAAGAGCGAGCGGCGATTGATCTTCTCGGGTGACGCTCAGGACTTTCATCTCGGAATGACCTCCAGGAGGGTCGGCCCCTCGTAGCCTTTCTGAAAGCAGAAAAAGGCGTACTCACAGGAGTCGGTGCCCTTTCCGTTGAAGCTGGGCCGGCGCCCCAGGACGTAGACCTTTCGCAGGCCGCCCTCTCTACTGAACAGATCAGCGCGAGAGCGAGAGCTGCCAAGGAAGTTGAGGCGCAACAGCGCGACGACGTTGCCGTTGAGTGGGTCCACTGTCTCGAGGCTCGTTCGGATGAACTCAGCGGCGTGTCGGAATGGCGGGTTCATCAGAATCGTCGCGGGCCGCGGCCAGTCGGGGCAACACTCGCAGCTACCTCCTTGGCGCGTCCAGCTCTCAGTCAGGAAGTCGCCTCGGTAGAAGTCGATGGTTCTTCCCGCGAACGGTCCTCCGGAGAGGTTCTGAGCCAGGGTGCTGGCGTCCATATAGCGGTTGGTGTCCTTCTCTATTCCGAAGATGTCGGTGAAAGGAAAGCTCTCACTGATCACTTTGATTATGGCCCCGTCGCCGCAGCACGGATCGAGCATGGGCCCGCACAGGTCCTCCCGCTCCAGCAGCGCCTCGATGCACCAGGAGGGAGTGACGTAGAAGTCGTCCTTGTGGCGCACGGGGGTCCGTCCGGTGGCGCTCATAGCTTTGTCCGCATGGCTCAGAATCCTCGCCTGTCGATGCGGGCGCGGCGGCGGGCACGGGTGCGCACGTTGCGCTTCTTCTTGCGCTTGTACTCGAACTCGTCGGCAGCGGCGACCACCATCGCATCCCCTTTCCTGTGGACCGCTTCGATTGCGGCCTCGAGGGCGGCCTTGTTCATGGAGCTCCTGCCGGGGATCTCCAGATTCTTTGCTTCGTTGCGCAGTTCCTTGAGTGTCATGGTTCGACTCGCTTTCGGGTGATCAGTGGAGCCGGGCCGGATCGGCTTCGGCTTCGGCGGGGAGGGGGCGGAAGGCTTCCACTTCGACCAGACTGCCGTCGCACCGGCCAATCGCCAGAGCGGTCAGGTAGGCGTCGAGGTGAGACTCGAAGATCAATGTGTCGGGGTGACCGAAGGTCTTGAGGGTGACGAGGGGGTCGGGCTCGCCAGTCTTGCTGATCCCGATCTCCAGGTCCTGCCAGTCAGCGTCCGGGTTGAAGCTCTGGACGTAGTCGCTGGTGCCGCTGATTCGCAGACAAAAGGGGCCGGTCGGGATCTCGTCGGTCCAGCGCCTCTGGGCGTCGGCGAACAGCACCAGCTCTGCGACGAGGGGGTCCCACGGTCCGTTCGGGTGGCGAAGTGGCTGTGCTGGGTCCCACCAGTCTCGGGCCATTCCGCTCAGGGTGTGAAGGCCAGATTCGTCAAAGGTGTTCACGCCGGAGACTCCGGTCGCTTGCTGGATTTGCTTGATCGCGGTGATCAGGATCTGTTCAGCAAGCTGGATCAGCTTGGGGTCCGGTTCATAGTTCTTGGGGTACATCGTGTCTCGCTTTCGTCTGCGGGGTATTGGGAAGGCTTTTGGCGAAGTCCAGAGCGTCCTGGTGGGTTAGAAACTCGCGGGTGAGAAGGAACCGCTTCCTCTGAGGGATAGAGTTGAAGAACACTTCCACGAAGGCTGTTCCGTCGTCCCAGAGGACGACTCCTACGGTGCGGGTGTCGAACCCGGCGCAGTCGTCGACCTCCACAACGGGAAAGGGGGAGCCTACGTCGATGATGTGGGGGCGCGGCATCACCACCCTCCCTCTCGCCGCCGATCTCGATCTCTGCGCCGGCGCCGCGAGGTGCGAGCTGCGTCGCCGCGGAGGTGCTTCTCGGCCAGGGCCTCGCGCCGCGCCTGCTCGTCTTGCCACAGACGGCGCTCGGTGCCGTGGCGATAGACGTTGCGTCCTTTGCGGCGCAGAACGGTGCCGGCTGCAATCGACTCGAGGCCCGTGGACTCGATCACCTGTAGGGTGAAGGTATGCTGTTGGCGCTGAGCGCCGTAGGAGTCCTTGAGTACGCGGGCGATGATTGTGCGCTGCCCCAGGTGGCGCGGCCTTCGCCGGGAGCCGCCCCAGACGTCTTCGGTGAAGCGGATGGTGTCGCCTGCCGCGACGTTGCCTGTGGCTTCGACCCAAGGGGTGTCGGGTGCGCTGGCAGCGAGGACCGCGGCCCGGAGCTCGTCGGCAGTCATCTTGCTGCGTCCGCGGATCTTGAGCTGCGCTGCTCGGTCGCGGAGCGCCTTTCCGGTGAGGTTCATCCCGTCTCGCTTTCGTTTGCGGGGGTATTGGGGAGGCTTTTGGCGAAATCCAGAGCGTCCTGGTGGGACGCAAACTGGCGAGCGTGGACGAATCGCTTGCCACGAGCTACGGAGTAGATTTCCACGAAGGCGGTGCCGTCGTCCCAGAGCACAATGTCTAGGGTGTGCCGGGGGAAGTTCGTGGAATCGAACAGCTCGGCGCAGTCGTCCACCATGACGAGCGGATACCCGGCTGTGGAACTGGGAAACATCTCGATCAAATTGTGGAGGCCAACTTTCTTGTACCCGAAGGTACTCTTTGGCCATGCCTTTCCGGTGAGGTTCATCCTGTCACTCTCCCTTCGTGATCACGCCAAGACGAACCAGGGCTTTCCTGGCGGTCTTGAAGTCAATTCCGCAGTCCGCGGCCACTCCGCGGATGCTTTCGGTGCGTTTGTAAGCTGCCCGGACCTTGCTGTCGTCGAGGCGCTTGCGTTTCCCGCCACGCGCCTCCATCTCTATGTCATCGGCCCTGCGCAGGGCGCGGTAGACGGCAGACTGGCTGACTCCGTGCTTGCGGGCGACAGCGTGGCTGGAGCGGAGCGCCTTGTAGTCGGCGACCAGGGTCTTGTCGGGCACTGCGATCCGCTGTTGGCCCCGCTTCCGCAGCTCAATTCCGTGCCGTTTCAGTGCCGTTTGGAGCGTGGAGCGGGCCACTCCGTACTTTTCGGCCAAGGCCCGGACCGAGCCTGCCTTGGCGTAGTCCCTGGCGAGCTTCTTGGGCTCTACGTCGAACACGGCGCACCTGTCTGGTCGGCGACGATCTGCTCCAACCGCTCCAGTGGGATCTCGATGGTCTGTCGCACCGTCGCGCAACGGGTGCAGCGGTGCCGGCGCCAGCGCCACCACTGAGCCGGGAGCAGCTCCGGGACCCTGGCAGGGACATGGGGCCAGCCCGGTGTGCGTGAGTCGATGACAGCGGTCGTTCCCTCACAGTCGGGATTGGAGCAGTTCATGGTTGGCTCTGCGCTTGTGCGGCTTCGCGGAACTCGCGGCGATAGGCGTCGAGGTCGTCGGCGTTTCGCTCTCGCATCCGCTCGAAGATCCGGTGAAGCACCAGGTCTTCGGTCAGGTTGAGAACGCGGGCCAGATCGAAAGCGGTGGACGCGCTCGGCAGCTTCTCGTTGCGCTCCATGCTGGACAGGTAGGCCGCGGTGATCCCGGCCTCGCTGGCAACCGACTCCTGGGTGCGCTCAGCCAGGGTTCGGCAGCGTTTGAGCAGCTCGCCGAAGCTCGACGACTCGGCGAGCAGGAGATCCAGGTAGCCCTCGCGGATCATGGCGAGTCTCCCTTGGAGTCGGGATGATAGTGCAGCAGGTCGTCGTCGTCGTCGGCTGAGTAGGGGTCCAAAACCAGGGGAGCTTCGAGCTTCTCGATCACGGCGGTTTCCTCGCGGATCTTGGCGGCGGCCTCGAGAAGCTGGTCGGCAGTGGCCTGTCGGTTGACGCCAGGAGGGAGCTGGTCGCTCCCCCACCGGATCTGCTGCGCCTGCGCGTCGAACTGAGCGCCCTGCGCCTCCAGTGCCTCTCTATGCGCTTTGAGCAGGTACAGAACTGCGTCCGCGAGTGGGTCGGCGAGGGGGTCGTCCAATCCTGGGTTCTTCTTCAATTCTTCGTGTGTCATATCCTCACTCCTTGATGGGTGGGTGGGTGTCGTAGTATTCGTCGAGGGCAGCTTCCCACTCCCACTGTGCTTCCTCGTCGAGCAGATCCCAGGTCTCTTTGGTGATGATCCTGCCGGTTTTCCTGATCGCGAAAACGTAGGCCGGATCTAATGCTCCCGTGGCGCTGATCTCTGAGATCATGGCGTCGAACTGGGCCTTCAACTCATTGGGATCTATTGGGGCTGGCTGGCCGTCTACGTCGCGCCAAAAGAGCGGATCGTCTCCGCGCTGGGGGCGACCAAACGTCGCCTCGAAGAGATCCTCTTGGAGCTTGAAATACTCCACGACGTCTGGCGAGAGCGGGATCTTCACACCGTCATCTGTTCTGACGCCGCCTTCCAGGCTGCCGACGTCGATGTCGAGGGCGTCTATCTGCTTGTTGATTCGGTCGATCTTAGAGAGTCGCTCACGCGCCGCCTTCTCCTTGGCGATCCTGGCGTCGTTCTTTGGGGTCATTTTGATCTCCTGGTGGGGATGCCTCGGGTGGAGCGGGCCTTGCGGACCGCGGAAGGGGAAAGGCCGAACTGGCGGGCCAGCTCTCGGTCGGAAACCTGGCCCAACTGCGCCAGGAGGCCCGGATGGGCGGCTTCGAGGTCTGCGTCGCGCTCGGCCGGGGTCTTCCTGGTCTTCCCCTTGCCGCCGCGAACACCGGCAGGGATACCGAGCTCGTCGCGCCAGCGCCCGATTATCGGGGAAGATCGGTGCAGGCCCAGGCTCTTGGCGATGTCGGAGTCGGACTCCACTCCCAGGCGCACTCGGACTTCCGGCGGGAGCTGCAGTCGGCCCGGCGGGGCTGGCGGAATGTCACGATCTCGTCGCCAGCGGGCGACATGGCGACGATCCACGGAGAAGAAGTCGGCGACGTCGGTGTCACTGGAGAGCCCCAGAAAGACCTCGGCCTCGGGGGGCATCGGGATGAATGGCCGGCTCATGGATACTTCGCTTTCCCGCGGGCCAGGAAGCACTGGTGGGCCGGATCGAAGTGGAACCACTGTTCCTCGTCGTTGCAATACCAGACGGGCCGGGCGCAATCGCTACAGGGATCACCGTCCTCGACCGGCCCCTCGTAGGCTTCGCTCACCGAGATGGGAGCGGTAGAACACTTATGGGAGGGCGGGCCGTCGTCACCAATGTAGTAGACGGGCCGGCCGCAGTCGGGACAGGGGTCGCCGTCCACAGGGATGTCTTCGACCTGAACACGGAGTTCTGGGTCCAGGGGAGCGGCTGCATCATGCAGCCAACTCGGCGTGTCGTTGAACGGGCTCTGGCCGCGCAGGGTGTCCATCGTGATCGCCAGGACGGCCCTGAGAGCCCGCTCGTAGTCCTCTGGCTTTCGTTCGCTCATGAGAGCTGCCTCTCGCAGAGCGAGCAGATGCCCTCGTCCGCGAAGCGTTCGCACTGGTGGCTGAGGGCGGCGGCGACCCACAGGGTTGCTTCTTCGGCGTCCTTGGCCCCGTCCGCGAGACAGGCAGCCATCCAGTCGTCGGCGTCGTCAATGGCCGTTCCGAGAGCGGCCTGGACAGCGGTGGCGATGGAGCCGCGCAGGTCTTCGACGGAAGTGCCTAAGAGTCCCTCCCAGACGTAGGGAGGCTCGATGCCGGTGACGCGGGCCACTGGCCGGCCCTCCAGCTTGATAATGAGGGAGAAGCCGGTGCCGATGGTGTCGGTCAAGCGGCCTCCCTGAGTGAGATCGGACAAGTTCATGGTCTTTTCTTCCTGGTGAAGGGCAGAGAGAAACCCCCCGACCGCTTGCGCAGTCGAGGGGCTCTCAGGTGGCCCAGACGGGGTCAGGCCGTCTCGGGCCGGGCGGGGGGTAGTGGGTGGTCTTCAATCATGGCAAACCAGCCCTCGACGCTCAGTACGAGGCGCTTGTAGTACTTGGCCTCCGCGAGTGTGTCGAAGGTCATGGCGTTGGGGTTGTCCCATCCCGAAACCGTGCGAACGGCGATGGGCTGGCCGGAGGGGAAGTGGGGCACGATCTCGGAGACAAAGCGATCTCCGCTGCCGCTGATCCTGAGTCGGTACTTCACGAGGTCGGCTCCAGCGCATCTTGGATGATGGTGGCGCAGAGCTTGACCGCGTGTTCCAGGGTGGGGGATTCCGGGTAGAAGGTGAAGGTGCCGTCGGGGTGCTCCTGGCCCACGCCGAAGCTTCCAGGGAGGCCGCCCTCGAAGAACACCTGTATGTTGAGGCTTGGGTGCCCCACCACTTCGTAGGAGTCGTCTTCGAGTTGCAGTTCGCTGGAAGGAACGAACTTGAGGCGCAGTTCGCGCCAGCGTTTCGGGTCGTCGAGAACCTTGAGGACCGTCACGCCCCACCGTCCAATGCTGCAAGCACAGCGTCCAGATCGTAGCGGACCCCTCCGTCGTGGGGGAGCTTGATACACGGTATCGCCCCTGTGGCGCACCATTCCCTAATCGTGGAGGCGCCGACTTGGAAGTGCCTGGAAAGCTCTTTGGCGGTAAGCAGTTTACGCTCCCGTCGCCGCGCCTGCTCGTCTTGCCAGATCTGGCTCTCGGTGCCGGGGCGGAAGTGTGGGATCAACTCCCCGCAACCCAAGCAGCGCCTGGTCGACGAGAAGAACCCACAGCAGTCTGGGAGGCGCGTCCCATCGGCGTTGAACTTCATGCTGTTCTCCCTAGTTGTTCCGCCGCTTCCTGGCAGGTCATCGGAAGTGTGTGCGGGGTCACTTGGCACCCCTCAAACGCTTGCCTTCCTCTCGCATGAAAATGGACTCGTCCAGGTCGTGGTACTCGGCGCACTCGAACACCGAATAGCTGGTGCCTCCGACTACGATGCAGCTCCAGGCAGCGAACTTGAGGACCGTCACGCCCCACCCCCTTCCTGCGGCGTGAGCAGGAGCAGGGTTTCGGTGTCGCCCTCGATCAGGATGATGGACTCGACGGGGGGAGGCTCGATCTCGCCTCGCACCATCCCCATGTCGCGCTCGGTGAGGTCACCCACCCAGGCGTACTCGGCCCACAGGGCGTCGTCGTTCAGGTCCCTGTAGTCGGCCGAGATCGACGCGTCGTTGGAGATCCACAGGTCGTGGAGCCGCCTTTGCAACTCGGTGGTGGTGATGGGTCGAGTCTCGCTCCCGTCGCCCTCGCCGCAGCCAACCTCCGTCCAGCAAGCCTTGCAGCAGAGGGTGTCGTCGTGGAAGGTGGAGAAGGCCCCACAGCAGTCTGTGAGGCGTATCCCATCGGAGTTGAAACGCTTCATGACTGCTCCCATGCTCGGTCGGCAAGGAGACTCTGAACGAACTTCGCCCGCGTACTACAGCGCGTGGCGGGCCGAAGCCCCATCCACGCGAGGAAGTCCTCACGCTGTTCGTCGGACATCTTGCGCCATGCGTTCCGAGCATCCGCCATGCGGCGAGGGTGCCCGTCCTCCAAGACCTTGAGTGTTTTGCCGCCCCGCTTCATGACGATTCCTCCATCGCCTTCTCGACCTGTGCGGCGAGGAACTTGTAGGTCCGGCCAGTCTCGGTGCAGGTTGCCAGGATCGGATACTTCCGGGCCTTGGGCTTGATGCCCGAGATCCGGTAGGTGCCGCGGAAGGTGGAGAAGGTGCGACCGTAGTGGCTCGCCTCCAGCCCGTAGCGCGACGCGAGGCGTCGGAACTCGCTCTCGCCGGGGTCGATGGCCGCGCCGGTCTGCTCGTCGCGCTCAGGGACCAGCAGCTTGAAGGCGACCGGCATTTCGTTGTCTCGGTAGGTGCAGTACTTGCGGACCAGCGTGAGGCCGTGTTCCTCTGCCACCATTTCCAGGGCCTCCTGACAGGAGGCGAGGACAATCTTGACGGTGGTTCCGTCGATGCGTTGGACATTCATGACGTCACCGCCCCGAGCTTGTCATTGATGAAGGTGACGGTGGAGGGGTCGCTGATCCAGTCCTGCGCCTTGGCCTCTACCATGAACTCGGGCTTGCTCTCGGGCCAGCGGGCGGCGAGGGCGGGCCACTTCACGGAAGTGATCTGGTTGGGAGCCTCGGCGGTGACCCATGCGATCTTGCCGCCCCGGATCGCCTTCTTGTCTTCGCGGGCGACAAGGTCGCGCTCCACGGCGCAGTCGACGATGTAGTCGAGATCGGAGTAGTCGCCCGCGTCTGCGTGGGCCTTGATCTCGTCGGCAGCGGCCTTCAGGCGGGCGCGTTCGGTGTCGGTGCGGGGGTAGATGTCGGTGCAGCCGCCGTGACCGTCGTTCTTCGAGGTTCCGATTCGCTTGCCGTCCCAGAAGACGGTCGCGGTGAAGGCTTGGGTTTCCTCGCTGAGGAACGGCGCATGCTTGAGGCTCTTGAGTGTGATGCGGGCCAGGAAGGCGTCGCGGAGGCGGTTCAGCTTGAGGCTGAACTCGTCGAAGTTTGTTTCTGGCATTTTCCTTCTCCTTGGTAGCAGCCCAGTGTCGAAGCGGGACCGCGGTTGAGAGGCCATTATACAGAGCTGGTTGATATTCTCAACCGCACCAGGATAGAAAGTTATCCACAGCAGAACAGTGCCAGTCATTTCGCGGACTTCCAGACTTATCCACAGGCACTATCCACAGGCTGTGGACAGCCCCGCCAACCCAGCCGGGACAGTTTCTGTCCCGGCCTATCGACCTTGACCGGGGGCCTCGGCATCGGCACTCTTGGCCGTCCGTGGAGATCGCCCCCAGACCTCGGCAGCCCCTGTGGGCGCCCCACCCCGACCCAGGGCCCCTGGCTCTCCTTGGCTCCTGCTTCATCGCGGCTGGCGACGACGCGCCGGTCCGTCAGAGGTGCGCCGAGCTGGCTGTGGTTCAGTGGGACAGCGAGGCCGGTCTTTTCGGATGGGTGCTCAACATGGCCTGGGAGGCAGGGCGCTTGCTCCCCCCGGTGCTGGCCCCCTACATGCCGGTAGCGGTAGAGGACATACCGCAACTGCTTCGGTCCGAAGGGGCCGCGATGCTCGCGTCGCTGGAGCCCCATGACCAGGCCGAGCTACTCACCTGGGTGCGCTTCGCTTTGCGCGGCTACGGGGCCGATGCGGTCGAGGCTGGCGACGTCCTGGTGGTGCTTGGGTCTTCTTCTGCTCTGCGGCCGGTGACGGCGATCCCGGTGCCGCAGGAGGTTCTGCTGATGGCCGCGGCGGCCCCTGCTCCCGATGCGGCTCCGCAGGCCCCGCCACGCAAGGTGCGACCAAAGCCCAAGGTTCACACGGTGCGCGGAGCCTCTCTCGAGCAGGACTCCCTGCTTTCTGCGCTTGGCCTGCACATTCGCCCGGCGAAGGGAGAGGCCCACTGCCAGCACATCGCCTCGGTGGCGAGCCTTCGAGGCGCTGTGCTGGAAGAAGCGACAGAGCTGGGACTGCTCACCGCAGCCCAAGCCTACATGCCGCTTGCTCGCGTTGGCGTCGCTGTTGACCAGTCGCAGTCGTGGATCACTGACCTCCTGGAACACGCCGCCCGGCTGGAGTGGCACCCCAAGGTGGCCGTAGCTCTGTGTGCGCCGTTCCGAAGCAAGCTGCGCGGCCAGGGTTTCGAGGGCGTCGAGTTCGCGGACGGGACCATGCTTGTCTTCCCTCACTACGCGCTGCGGGGATTGTCCAAGTCCTCGCTCTGGCGTGAGCTTTGCGGGATGTAGGGTCCGGCGGTCAGCGGAAGCTGCCTCCACCAGGCCGTCTTCTTGTCCCAGACGATCAGGTCCTCGGCTCGCAGCAGGCGAAGGGCGGTCCGTAGCGGCGGCGAGCTGCGGGTCGGTTGGCGCGTTACCTGGCGAAGGCGGGCGTCGCCTTCGGGGATCAGTTGGTACACCAGCCACAGGAACTGCTGGTCGAGCTGTTGATCCTCGGCTCGCCAGACCCGACCGCTCCAGTGGGGCGGCCAGCGTCGTCTAGCTCGTCGAGAGCTTCTTGACGTCGGCTTCGAGCTCGGGGATCGCGGCGGCGATGACTCCGGTGAGGCCCCAGATTGCTTGCTGGGGATTGCCGGCTTCGACGGCTTTGGCGATGACATCCATGACCTCCAGGCCGAGAAGGGTGATGTCCTGGGCCAGTTCGACGTCGTCCTTGTCTGCGCCCAGGTCCGAGACGAGGCTTTTGAGCATTGGAGAGGGGTCTTCGTCGGTGCCGACCTGGGTGTGGATCAGAGAGGAAATGAAGTTCACCACCTTCTCTGGCTTGGGCGCTCTGGACGAAGAGGCTCTCTTGATTTTGATGGGACGAAAGCGTAGGCGACGAGGCATGCGAAACTCCGGCTTTGCAGATGAAAACGAGCTTAGCACCTTGCTCTTTTTCATGTGAAAATCTACAAAGAAGCGTGTTCACTTCCTTCAATCTCGACAAGGGACTCGCCCGTCTCAACCCAGAGCAGACCAGGGCGGTTCTCCACTCGAGCGGCCCCATGCTGGTGCTGGCCGGCGCTGGCTCCGGCAAGACAGGGGTGCTCACGCTACGGGTCGCCCGCTTGGTACGGGGCGAAGGGGTCGACCCATCGGAGATACTGGCCGTCACCTTCACTAACAAGGCCGCCTCAGAAATGAAGGCACGGCTCCGCACTCTCATCGGCCCCGAAGCGACTCAGTGTGAGGTATCCACCTTTCACTCCTGGTGCCTCAAGATGCTTCGCTTTTACGGGCACCACCTGGGCTTCTCTCGCCGCTTTGTGATTTACGATCCGAAGGACTGCGAGGGGCTCGCGACTCGCCTTCTCGGCAAGCGGTACAGCGCCCCGGAGATCAAGGACTTCTTGCGCCAGGTCGACCGCTGGAAGAACGACGGGCTTTGGCCCGAGCAGGTAAGTGGCCCGATGTCCGATGCCTACGCCCACTATCAGACCCGACTGCGCCAGGAGCAGGCCGTCGATTTTGGCGACATGCTCCTACTGGTGGTCCAGCTTCTCACTCACTTCCCCGCGGTGCGGGACAAGATCCGCAGTCGAGCTCGCTTCCTGCTGGTCGACGAGTACCAGGACACGAACCAGGCCCAGTTCCAGCTTGTAGGTCTTCTCGCGGATCACGGCCCGCGCAACATCTTCGTTGTGGGAGACGAGGACCAAAGCATCTTTGCTTTTCGCGGAGCCGACATCGCCAACATCCTCTCCTTCGAGCAACAGTTTCCGGGCGGCGAGGTCGTTCGACTCGAGAGCAACTACCGGAGCGTGGCACCCATTCTCCAGTCTGCCGGCCAGATGGTCGCCCACAACGTGCAGCGCCTCGGCAAGACCATGCACCCGACTCGCCTCTACGATGAAACCAAGCAGGGAGTTCGCGTCCTGCGTGTTCCCGGCCCCTGGGCGGAGCTGGACCGGATGGCCCAGGTGGTGTCTCACGAGCTAGTGGGCGTTCTCCCCTGCGAAGTAGCTGTGATTTCGCGCACCAACCGAAAGCTGCGCATGGCCGAAGAAAGGCTCCGTGCCCGCGGAGTGCGCTGCCGGGTGATCGGCTCGGTGGGCTTCTATGACCGCAAGGAGATCAAGGACTGCCTCGCCCTCCTGCGCGTTGCCATAGAGCCCCATGACGATGCTGCCTTCTCCAGGTCCTTCCTTCTCATGAAGGGATTCGGAAAGGCGGCACTCGAAGGGGTCGCGGACGAGGCGATCCGCGCCGACTGCTCGCTGTGGGATGCCGCTTCTCGGATCATGGGCGAAGGGCGCGGAGCTCGCGGGCTCGGAGCCAAGCTCAAGACCTTTACTGATCTCATTCTCGGCGCGTCATCCCTGGCCCCAGGAACCCCTCCCTTGTTCGTCCTTGAGCAGCTCTTCGATTCGGCTGGCATGGCCGAGCAGATGGACCGACAGGCCAAGGGGCGGGCTGCCCGTCAGGCCAACGTCATGGCCCTGCGCGATGTCGTCTCCCGCCTGGAGGCGCCGACCTGGCGCGAGGCTATCTCGGAGTGGTTGGACAAAGTCTCGCTCGATCCCGCTCAGGAGGAACGCGAGGACACTGTCAGCATCCTCACAGCTCACAAGGCCAAGGGCCTCGAGTTCCAGGTGGTCTGTGTCCTCGGCTGGACGCAAGGGGAGTTCCCCCACTTCAACTCGATACCTGACGACTTGGAGGAAGAGCGCCGGCTCGGTTACGTCGCTATGACGAGGGCGAAGGATCGGCTCTACCTGATCTCAGCTCAGACCGACCAGCGCGGAGATCCGCTGCCGCTCTCGCAGTTCGCTGCCGAAGCTGGGCTCTAGTCCCTGGTGGCGAACCAGGCTACGCCGCCGAGAAGCGCCACGGCGCCGATCCCGATCCCGACCTTGACTCCAGTGCTCATGCCGAGCTTCTCCGGCTCTTTGTTCATAGTAGCTACCGGGTCGCTGGAGGGTACGAGGTCGGTGCGTCCCGGCCATGCCTGTGTGGTGGCAAGAGCGGTGGCATCCTTGATCGCCTGCTTGTCGCCCGGAGGGGCGTCTGCCAGCACCTTGCCACTGTCTGGGGGCGGGGCCTGGGGGGATGCTTGCTTGTCGGCAAAAAGTTTATTGGCAGAGCCGTCGCGTATCGCCGCGACAATCTTCGTCATAAACCGGCCCATAGCTGGACCGCCGAAAGCGTCTCCCTCAAAGGCGTCGTAGCCTGTCTCGAGTCCGTGGGTTTCGTCCCAATCCCAGGTCATATCCAGGAAGCTGACTCCCTGCTCTCCCCAGCCGCCGTAGCCGCTGACGGCTTCTTCGGCGGGGGCTGCGGGGTCGGTGTAGGCAATCGCGCCGCCAGTGTGATACTTGGGTTGATACCACTCGGGGAAGTTCACCATAGCCACATCGTAGAGGGCGCCGACCGGGGCGCCGGGGTCGAGCTCGCGAGCCTCTGCTTCCTTCAATCCGTAGACCCACATCGGCGGGAAGGTGTTGCCCGGAATGAGCCCGTCACCAAAATAGTTCAGCCAGGACTGCAAAGTGGCGCTGCGCTGCCAGATGGGAACCTGGCCGGCCTTGGCGTCCGTCGAGCCGTCGCCCCAAGGGAACACCGTCTTGAGCGCGTTCTTGCCGATCAGATCGTCCTGGGCGGGGATGTTCTGGAGCACCCGCATCCCCATGCCGCTGGTGTCCTTCTTGAGGAAGGGAGCGAAGCCGAAGATGTTGGTCAGGTAGCCCCAGGCTTTCTTGAGGTCCTGGCGCTGCCTGTGATTCTCGTTCCTCTCAATCTCTCCCTTGATGACGTCGATGCGGTGGCCCCGGTGGATGTAGTCCGCGTCCCACTTGCGCCTGACCCCGTTCTTCTCGATGCTCCCGAGAATCGCCTTGTATTCGTTTTCCTTGATCTGGTTCTTGACCTTGCCGGTCTTCTTTTTCAGACGTCGGACCTCGGCCTTGAGCCATGCGTAGCGAGCGTCCTTGGAGGTCATGACTCCGTTGTTGGTGATGCTCTTGATGCGATCCTTGAGGATCTGAGCCCCAATCCCGTCGATGAACGCTCCGTTCGGGAACTTCGCCTTCTTGTCCAACTTCTTCTGGAGATCCTTCTTGAGTGTCTGGCTGTCCCTCTTGATCCTCTTGATCTCGTCTTCGTATCTCTTGATCTTCGGACTGACCTTGTGGCGATTGTTTCGCTGCTTCTTCTCGGTTTCCTTCTTGAGATCCTGGGAGTCCTTCTTGTAGAAGGCTCGCTTCTTCTCATGGTCCTTGACCGCCTGGAGCTTCCTACTGCGGGCGTTGTTCAGGTTGCGCACCCTGCGCAGCTCCTTGTTGTAGTCCTCCATCTTCTTCCGTGTGTAGACGTCCGGACGGTTCTCCATTTCCTTGCTGGCCGTGACCGCGCCGGTGATCGCGTTGATCACCATCGCGGCGCCCTGGACTACAGCTCCGGCCGCGGCAGCCGGATCACCACCGCCCTGGCCGTAGAGGTCGGGGATGCCGTCGCCGTCCAGGTCCCTGTCGAGAAATGCGTCGTACATGCTATCCGTCCCGCCTGGTCACCATCCAGGTTACGCCGAGTGCGGCAATCGCCAACCACGGTACAACAGTTTTCATCTCGAACGCAGGCTCAGGTGTTATAGCAGGCGCTTGAGTTGCGGGGGGTCGCGGAGCTGGCCTCGCGCCGGGCCGGGGCATCCGGGGCGGGAACTTGCGAGGCGGTCGGGCAAGTTTCCACAGCGATGCTGCGGACGGTTTCGTCGGCTTCTTGCCTGGCATCGGCTTCTCGCCCCCTTTGGTCTTCTTCGAGGCAATCTGGGCCGTACCCTTCTTGATTCGCTTGCGTATCTCCTTGAGGAGCTCTGGCTCGTCGACCCCGAAGGCTCCAGAGAAGCCCTTCTTGCGGACCTCGTCTCGGATGCGGATGTAGTCACCGACGGTAGGGAAAAGTCCGATGTACTTTCGACGCTCTTTTGGGGTGAAACCCCAGACCCAGGCCGGTGGTTCCATTCCCTCGAAAGGCCCCTGTGCCGCTCCGGACGCAGCATGGAAGTTGTTGTACATGCGCAGGACCCGCTGTCGGGCGTCAACCGGCACGACTGCCCGCTTGGCGTCCGCGTGGCTCGAGCCAAAGAGCTGCTTGAGGGTCGTCTTGTCCGGCACCTTGTCGTCGCAACTGTAGGTAAGCGCCTTGGCCGCCACCTCGCTGCCCTGGAGCGAGGCCATCATGAGCAGCGGCTCCATGGCCGCGAAGCCCACCATGAAGGAGTAGTTCTGTCTGGCTTTCGCCCGCTCGTCACGCAGCCATTTTTTGGTGGCGTCCCGGCTCTTCTTCAACACGCCCACCCAGTTGTTGAGCCGGATCACCTCGGGATGCTTCTCTCGGAACGCGCCAACCCACTTGTCGATTGACACCATCTTTCCGCCGTGCGGGATCTTCCACTCGAGGGGGAGGTGGGGCTGGAGAGCCTTCTCGCGCCGGAAGGCTTTCTTGCGGCTTTTCCTGGCGTTCGCGAGCTGCTTCTCCTTGTCGCGGAGAAGATTGACCTCGTTCGCGACCGAAGCCATGTTCTTCTCGAACCAGAAGCAGTGGTCCCTAGCCATCTTGTCGAGGGCGCCCTCTGTGGCGACTCCCACCGCGGCGGCGTTGGTTATGGCGTTGGTGATCGCGGCGGGATCGATGGTGATCCCGACCCCCATGCCGCCGCCCCCGCCGCTCGGCGGGCTCGGGGCCTTATCCGCACCGTATAGCCAGTGATCGTACACGGACTACCTACAGTTCGTAGATGTTGGCGAGTCCAGGCTCCGCGAGCATGGAGTAGCCGACCCCTCCTGCGATCAGGGCGATGGAGAGCCACTGCTCGCGGTCGCTGAAAGCCTCGGGGCCCTCGGCCAGGACACCAGTGGCGAGTCGGTAGCCGCCGTAGGCGACCGCGACCTTAGCGGCGATGGAGACGGGGTCCTGGTTGCGCCGAAACACGATCTCCCAGGCAGCTACGCTGGCTGCGAAGTAGCCCGCGTACGCGGGTGTGTTGGCGTAGTTCTGTATCCACTGGGATACGGCAGTCCCAGGAGTTTCTTCGACCTGTCCGTAGTACTGATCGGGCAGATCCAGAATGTCTGTGGACCCCGCGAAGCCGTAGTCTTCGTCGAGGTCGTCGTCGACCTCGTAGCTCATCGGCTAGAACTCATCCCAATAGTTCATGCCGCCGAAGGTCGGCATCGCGATGCCGCCACCCTCAGTCATGCGGTAACCGAGCCCCAGGCCGAGCGCGAGCCACGCACCCCAGCCCTGTTCGCCGGGGATCTTCATGACCGAACCGACACCTTCTGCGATGACGGCAGTGCCGACGCGGGCGATGCCGAAAGCGATGGCAGAGCCGGCAGCGACGTCCATGACGTCCTGGTTGCCCCTGACGAACCAGTCGTAGGCAGCCCAGGCACCAGCGATCATGAGCGCGGAGTTGGTGTCGTTGAAACGCTCCGCCATGTCCTGGGCCGTCTCGAAGATCCCGCCACCCTCGGTGGTGGTGGTTACCTCTTCCTGCCCGTAATAGGCGGGCAGATGCGCCCCGTAACCCTCGTAGGCTTCGGTCAAGTAGTCAGTTTCGGTCGAGTACGGCATGAATGTCTCCGTCGGTTAGGATGCCTAGCGCAGATTGCCACGAATCGGATACGCTGACAACACCGTGTATCCTGCGGACTCTACCCGCGCGAAAACAGTACCACAAGGAGCTGGCCCGTGACGCCCCTGCAAATCGCTTTCCACGGCATCCTGGGACGTAAGGTAGAGTTGTCGCCGATGGAAGAGGGGCTCTCTGCCTGTCTTCTGGTCATGGCCGCGGTGAAGTTGGCCGAGAAGTCCGAAAAGTGGGCTATCGAACAGCGCAATCCCCAGGGCGGCGTGGAGGGTGCCTTGCAAACGTTGGAGCGCAGGGGGCACACTCTGAGTTCCTCTCACCAGGCGCGAATCCGGAGACTGACCGATGGCGGAAGAAAACAAGGACCCCGACGCGACCGCGCGACTGGCTATCGGCCTCGTAGTGACGGCGATTCTGGGATGGATGGCCTTTGGCCCAGATCGGAGTGAGGCCCACCCCGTGAGCGAAGCAGCCAAGCGGGCCGAATACGAGAAGGTCATCAAGCTCGGGCCAAAAGCTGGCGGTGCCTATCTGAAGGGAAGAAAATGGCGGCGGTAGGATCACATCCGTGCAATCACGATGTCCTCGCCAACCTCATGGAGGCTTTTCGTCAGCAGGCCCATACGCAGGACCAGCTCGGAGCCCTCGACGCTATGGAACGCCAGATCAGCGCCCTCCAAGATCCCACGGCTGAGAATCAGTGGGTGATCGTCGCCCTGGACCAGGTCATTCGCGTCATGATCCGGGTGGGGCTCCCTGACGCTGTGGACAGGGTGGTGAACACGTCGGGTTGCACCCCAGCCTGGATGACCCGCTTTCGCCTCAACGCCATGCTCCCGGATAAACATTGAAGCGAGTAGGCAACCGCTCGTATCTGCATCGCTCGGCTCTGTCGGATGCGCCGTCCTGGGTGAAGAAGCGGGTGCGCTCTCTGGAGGGCGATCTCAACGTGCGGGCAGATGTGATCCGCTTCGGGCCGCACCGAGCCCTCATGCTTGGCAGGGCGCCGCTGATGGGGGTGAAGCCGGTGGTTCCCCTCGAGGAATCGTGGACTCAGAAAGCGGGCGGGCAGCCGGTGATCCATCGTCGCTATCGAGGGGAGAGCCGTCCGGTCTACCACCGCACCGAGCTCATGCTCCCAAGCTCTCACCCTGGTCAGAAAAAGCTGCGGGCCTGGAGTCGCGAGAACGAGTCCTTCCTGGGCCGGCGAGANATTGGAACCCTGCGCTCCTGGAAGCGCGTGCGGGGTAAGATGCGCTGATGTTGCATTTCGGACTAGCCCTCTTTGGCGCTGCTGCCGCCGCCGATGTGACCGCCACCGCTTTGCGCTGGCGCGACCGCTCGCGTCTGTTCAAGAGAGCCCAGGAAGTCGCTAAGGCTCGGGGAAAGCCGCTCCTGGTGGTGGGTCGCCCCTTTGGTTGGTCCGACAGCACTCAGAGTTCCCTCAAGCGCCATGGCTGCGGTGACGTCTGCATCGACATCACCGGATGCCCCGAATGTCAGCAGGGCCACAAGGCTGACGTCTCGGACCTGTCACGCTTCGAGGACAACAGNTTCGGAGCAGCTTTTGCGAGCTGCGTCATGGAGCACGTTGACGATCTGCCAGAAGCCTGGAGGGAGCTCAACCGGGTGACGGGCGGAAACGTCTTTGTGGTTCATCCCCAGAAATGGGCGCCTTTCGCCTATCACTGCCCCTCCCACAAGTGGTACATCGAAGAGGTGGACGGCCGGCGGATGCGAGCTGGGAGGATCAGAGGGTGACAATCGAGGTTCTCAAGAACACCGACTCGAGGCGCTTGGCCTTTCACCGGATCGCCTCGGTGGACGGTCACCGCTGGTGGCTGCTGAACCTGGGAGTCTGTACTCTCCTGGTGAATCACCCGGCCCAGCGATAAGCCAGCTTGCAGGCTCGATGAACCTGCTTTCGGTCGCGGGAAAACCCAACGGGATACCAGCCGTGCCACTGGCTTCCGTCTGCTCCCTTCTCGCTCCATCGCCAGGTCGCCAGTCGCCGGCAACTTCGGAACCGTGCGCTGGGGGCTGTCTTCACTTCTCCCGATCTCTGTAGACGCTGGTAGAGCTTTACGGCTCGCGGGCTCACGTTGGTGTCCGGGACTATCCAGTTGTTTTTGAGCGTCTCGAGAGTGGCGAGCATCGCTCGCAGGGCCAGCCCCTTGCCTAAGTATCGCTGGTCCAGGAAGATCCCGTTGCTGCGCAGAACCTGCTTTCCTTGGATCTTGGCCTTTCCTACTCGTCGCAGCCGAATGGAGCCGATCTCGCGGCCCTTGTGCGAAATGGAAGTTCGGGCACCGTAGCGAGTCCGACTCACGCGGATCTGGGCGGTTCCCTTCCGGCCAGGAGCCAGGGTGCCAGTGAAGTAGTAGTACCTGTGTCCCTCACTCATCCCAGATCAACTCCCGCGGCCGGCTGCCACCCTTCTTGAAGATCGCCAGGCGTCGAGCATAGAGCTTTCTCCACCAGGAGGAGCACTGCTTCTCGGCCGCCTCGGGAAGGTTCGGACCCAGACTCCAGACAAATCGCTCAGCCTTGGCGTGAGTGTCGCCGGATATTCGCGCCAGGAGGTAGAAGCTCTCGTAGATACGACAGTGGCCCCCGTAGTCGGTCTGACCGGCGCCCTGAAATAGGTCTTCGGCCTCCGCGACTTCCCACAGGTGCTCCAAGAACCCATGCGCTACCTTGAACTCCTCGCGCATATTGCGGGCAGCTCCGGGGCGCCCCCACAACCAGCCGACAGCCAGGTCGAGAATCGCGATGTCGCCGATCCAACCCAGGCAGTCTTCGGGGTCAGCGGCGGCAAACTTCCCCAGTACCTCCTCTTGGAAGACCTGGTGGATGTCTCCCCCCCACGCCTCTCCGGTATCCCACTCGCGGAAGAACGCGGCCACCCACGGGCCCGTTTCCTCGAACGGCACAATCCGAGCTACCCACTGGAGATCGTCGGCATCCTTTATCCCGGCTGGCTTGAGCTTCCGCGAAACGTCCAACTTCAATTCACCGGCTCGCTCCAGGACTGCCTTGGTGTAAGTCCCAAAGTTCGCGGGCCAATCCTCCCAGCTGAGGCCCTTCCACATCTTGACAAAGGCTCTCTTGGGTATTTTCCAGACCAAACCCGGAATAAACATGCGGGTGCCGGGGGGGTTCATCTCGGGGGGCCTCCCCATCCAGCCCTGGTCAAGCAGGGGCGACGGACCGCCGGGCGCCTGCCCCTCAACTCTCCCGGAGGATTTCAGGAAAGCGGTTGCCACCCGAGAGCCGGCTCGAACCGCAGCCAGCGTCCAGACGTTCGCGCTGGGGTCGTTGGCGAACCGGCCGAGACTGTTCGGTGGAAGCAGGGCCGCTGCCACCAGGCGGTCGCGCGTATTCTTGGACGCAGCCTTTCGCGCCAGGGTGGCGAAGAGATCCTTGCTGATCTTGACTGATCCTCCCAGCTCTCGTTGCAACTCCCTCCACAGAGCCTCGCCCCCAACTGGATCTAGTCGGTTGTCGAATTGCTCGGCGTACCAATCCAGGCGCTGAGCCAGGGTTCGCGCCCACTGAACGATGCGGGCCGGGGAGCGTTCCTTCTCGAGCTTGCGAAGAAGGAACTGGACGCTTTCCCGGCCGTAGAAGTCGGGAATCATGGCCGGACTTCGTGCGGTAATGGACGAGCGCACCGCTTCGGGCGGCGCGACTTCGAGGCTCACCCTGGCCCGGTCATCGAGGGAGCGCATGGGTGCGATCTGATCGTAGAGCTTGGCTCGCGATACCGGTCGCTTTCCGACAACCTGATCGATCATTCTCTCGATGTCGGTGCCGTGGATCTCGAAGGATGGGCCAAAGGGCAGCGTGGCGAGGAAGTCGAGGGTCATCTGGGAGTAGGCGGGGATAGGAATGGCGTTGCCCTTCCCCTTGGCCTCCATGAACTTCCAGCGCCTCCTGGTGGGATCTTCGGGAAGCCCGGTCTGCGAGCCAGGAGGTAGAGCCGACACGGTAACGTGCGGTCGGTTCCAGGGATCGCGCAGGGACCAGGCAGCCCGGTCCTTGAACCTGTTGCCGAAGCAGTGGCCCATGAGGGAGCCCTCGTCCCGGTATTCCTCTTTCGGGATCTTCACCCAGACCCATTTGTCCTCGAGTTCCATGACAACGTCCCGAGAGCGCATGCGCTTTTTGCGAGGCCGCTTGTCGGCCAGGGCCGCATGCCAGGCATCGGACCGCTGCTTGGCCTGCTCCCAGGACATCCCGGTGTAGTTGGGGCGGCGCACAATAAGCCAGTCGAGCACNCCGTCGAAGTCGCCAAGCATTTCGGCTTCTTTCGCGATCATGGCGTTGAGGGCGGGGCCAGCCGCTCGGAGTTCTTCGCTGAGCTGCCGCGCAAACCACTCCAGGTCACGGCCGCGTGCTCGCTGCGCATAGGGCGCCAGCTTCTCAATCAGGGGGGGCGGCACTCCCCGATTCTTCAGAAACCCCAGCTTCTGTTTCGCGTTGCGCTGGCCGCCGGCGAACAGGCTCCGCCCCAAGAGAGCGGGGCGACGGGTGGCAAGGGAAAACGGGGGTCGACGGCGGCGCACGGCCCCCCCTAGAGCTGGAGGTAGAGCCAGTTCCTGTCTACCTTGGTCTTTGCGGGCCACTTCACCCCGTCAAAGAGGGGGGCTCCGCGCAGGACGGCAGCGTTCATCCCGCGGATACGAGCTTCGTAGTCCTGGCGTTTCGGGGTCAGGGAGGCTCGCTTCACCTTGCCCTTACTCGCCGCCACCAGGATGCCTTTGGCGTTCTCCACCGCGCCCTGCGCGACCATCTTGAGCGTCTTCTCTTCCTTGATCCCGGCCTTCGGGGCGATGATGTTGCGGACGGTGCCGATGTAGCCGCGCTTGGGCGCCAGGATGTGGACGACAAGCCCTACGTCTTTTTTGCCACGCTCAGGTGTCTCTATATCTGCGATGGAGTAGATAGCCTTCCATCCCTTACCCTCGATGTACTCCCAGTCCAATAGCTCGGCCATGACCGGCTCTTTCTCCATGTGACGCACGGAGTCAATGTTGTTGCCCGCCCATGTCTTGAAGAAGGAGGTCCACGGCCCCTTCAGACCTGGGACCGAATCCGGCACGGTGTAGCCGGTTTCGGCGGGGCGCACACCGGGGCCGATCTTCTTCTCCCTTGCTACGAACGTAGCCATCTACGCCTCCGTGAACGTCAGGTCGAGCTGGACCTGGACCTTCTCGCCTCGCTTGAGTCCGCGTCTCAAGGCTGCCTCGACGCCCATTTGCTTTGCGGCGTGAGCAACCGCGCGGCGCTTCGTGGGGGTCGCGGCTCGCTTGGGCGGCTTCTTCGGCTTCTTCGGCTTCTTGGGCTTCTTCGGCGGCTTGGNACTGGGCTTGCCGGCCAGGGCNGACGCGGGCTTCTTGCCCGGCACCGTGGCTCGCGGGGAGACGGCTTTGAGCCGGTCCTTGATCAGCTTGATTGCGCCCTGGAAAACGCTGCGCTCCTTGCCCTTGGCTCCGCTACCGACCGTCTTGAGCAGGGAGATCGCCTCTTTGAGCTTGTCCTTGCTGCGCATCCGCAGCGCCGAGCGGGTGAAGTTGTCGACCGGGCTCTTGGTGCTGACCTTGCTGTTCCAGTTGGCTCCCAGTAGCGGGAACTTGGCGACGTCGACGCGCTGAGCGGCCTTGACCTTCTTGATGACCGCAGGCTTTGGCGGCTTGGTCGGTGGCTTCTTGGGCGGCTTGGCGCTGGGCTTGGGCTTGTAGCCGGCCTTCTTCTCGGCGGCCTGGGCCAGCGACTTGATCTGAGCCCGCGTGGGCTTCTTGCCAGCCTTCGGCGTGATGGCGTTGAGCATGATGACGATACCGGCGAGCTTGGCCTTGTCTTTGGTTGCGCCGATGCGCCTCCTGGTGGCTTCGATGGGATCGGAGCCCCTGGCGATTGCGTCGTCCCACCGCTTCTTGGCAGACTTGGCTNNAGCTGAGGAGCCGGCGGGNAGGCGCGGCTTGATGTACTGAGCCTTGCCGCTAGGAGGCTTGGGTGCNTTTGGCGGCTTCGGCGCTTTTGGCCGCTTAGCCTGCTCCTTCTGGACCGCTTGGCGTTCACGATCTGCCGTCCGCTCCCTCCTGTGGTCGGCCTGAAGGTCGGCCCCCTTCTCGAGAGCTGCCTGGGCCTTCTTGAAGCTGGCATCCGAAGGAGACTTGAGGGCGGCCACAAACACACCGAAGGCGCGTTCACCTCCCAGGACACCTACCTCCGTGCCGCCAAAGAGGTCGTTGACCCANCGAAAGCTCTTGGTGCCNCGGGGAAAGTGGGTGCGTAGGAGCAGGGCGAGCTCCGACATCGGCATCCCGGAACTCTTCGCGGCAGCCATCGCGCGTTTTCGGACTTGTTCTGGACTCAGTGCCATCGAGAGACTCCGGTAGGGGAGCGTCTACGGCGGCGAGTTGGCCGAGCGTTGCTCCGGATCTTGGGTGCGCCCCTATGATGCCGAGAACGACGCTTCCTGGCAACGCGGTTGGCGCTCGCTGGCTTCCGCGCTTTATCGATCAGGCCCTCCAGGCTGTCGGCATATTCGCTTGCCAGGATTTCGCCGTAGCTGCGTTCCGAATCTCGCAGGTGAAGCAACAGCTCTTCGAGGGGATCGCGTCCTGGGACTCCGAGCAATTCATGGGAAGTTGACCCCAGATCCACCAGGAAGAGGCCGCCAGCACCCCATTCTGCGGTCTGATGCCCCTTGGGATGGACGGAGACATAGGAGGGGTCGTCCCAAAAGGTGCGCTTTAGGGCTTTGTCATGCGCCTCGTCCAGGGCCGCGAAGTGCAGNTCGTTGAAGAACGCCTCGTCGTCGGTCCCGAGCTTCTCTGCCATCTGCTCTGTTGAGTAGACCTGGCTCCAGAACGGCTCCCAGTCGTACTTCTCCATTTCCTCGAAATAGCCGTCGAGATTGTAGGTGAGCGCCAACTTCGCGCCGCGCAGATCGCCGGCCGAAGAGGGCAAGCGCCCGCGCGGCATCCCTCGCGGGAGCGCATACTCTATCTGCACATCGCCCTCCACTTGCTGCTGGGGGCTGCGCCTGTCGTCGTAGTAGTCGGCGGCGTAGGAGATGTCGTTGACCCGATTCACCCACTCAAACCAGTGCGAGAGATCCTCTGTCGGCAGCCAGGCTACTTCCCCCTCGGTGATGTGCTCCAGCGTCTCGAGCATATCGGCGCCGTCGGCGCCCATGTTGAGGAACCACTGAAGCTGGTCCTGCGGCTCGAGCAGGAAGCCGGCCTCGTCGAGCTCGGTGCCGTAGGCGGGCAACTTGTTGAGTTTCCAGTCCATGAGCTTGGCGAGGAACTGGAGCGTTTTCTTCCGATACCGCTCCTTGGGAACCCTGTTGCTTTTGCCGCGCACCTGGATGATGTCGTTGGCGTAGATGGGCGTGTCTGATGCGACGGGAAGCTTTGGACGATTCTTCCACCTCTTGTGGACGTCTCCCCGGCGCTGGTCTTCGCGGCCGATCCGAAGGTCAACGGCAACGTGCGGGTCGCCCTTGGGATCAAAGAGGACGTAGATCCTCTTGCGCACCGCTCGCTCGCCCATTTCGTCCGCATAACGACGCGCAGTTCCGGGATTGCCGTAGCAGTGCTTGAGCGCGGCGCCGACCGCTTGTAGTTCCTTGATGTTGACGCGCAGGTCGTCTGGGCGAGTGCCGATCTCGCGCATCGTCCAGCCGTCGCGCCAGCGACGCACCACCTTGCCCGCATCGCGCACACTCTGGCGACGAGCAATCTGCTCCATGCGCTCCTGCATTTCCTCATGCCAGACGCGTGTCCGGCCTATGGCTTCTGCGAGAGGGATGCGGCTGAGGTTGGGCCGCTCCGCAGCGACCCAGTCCAGGAGATCGCCCTGCCAGCGCCACAGGGAGGTGAGAGCCCGCAGCCGCTTCGCCCGCATGGCCTCGAAGGAGTTCACCGTCGACCTGGGCTGGCCCCTCCGAGCGGCTCGCGCCTTCTTGAGTTCCTTGCGATCTCGGTTGATCTGCTGGGCGATCCAGGGGATCAGCGAGTCGATGGGCGTCGGCCTCATGTTTGGAGGGGCGACCCTTTCGATGAAGCGATGGACGCGCTCGGGGAACTCGCCGATAAAGAACTCAGAAAAACTCAGGTCGGCAAGTTCCCCTTCGTCCTCCGGGGCGTACTGACCCCAGGCGCTCAAGGCTACCTCCATGAGCTCGCGGCCCTTCTTCTCCGATTCCGCGTGTTGGTCGGGGTCCAGAGCAATCAGAGCGGTGCGAATGTAGACCTCTTCGGGGTAGTTCTTCTTCACCCAGGCCAGACGCTTGGCGGTGTTGAGCCGTCCTCTCATTCCCGCTGACCATCCCAGTCCGCCCGCGCGACTCCTCTAAGGGAACTGGCGGGGTCGGTGCTCAAGAAGCCCCGGATCATGTCCAACAGACTACTAGGGCTCATGGCTCCGGGGGTGAAGAAGGCGGGGTCGAATGAAGCGACCCAGTGCTCGCCTCTCCAGACATTCTGGTTCCACACCCAATCGCCGAAGCGGAAGGCAGTGATGGGCCAGGCGTCGACCTTCCTGTCCCACTCATTCGTTGCGCGGTCGTACTCGAAGTTGGCCCAGGGCTGGTTCTCGTCGTAGATCCATCCGATGGCCCGCTTGGACTGGCCCAGGCCGGCTATCAACTTGCGAGGAACCCCGAACGACGCTCCACCGCTCCGCAAGGCCCAGGCAAGCTCACGGGACGAAGCCTGGAGTTCCTCGAAGCTCTCGAACTGCCGGTAGTCTTTTTCTGCCTCCTTGAGAAGCTTCCTGGCCTGGTCCGCGCTGAGCAGCTTGTCTTTTTTGGGGGGTCGGCTAGCTTTTTCCTCGGCGTTGATGGCCTTGACGATCTCTTTGACCCACTTCCCCCGGTCCATCGTCTTGCGCATGTTGATCGTCAGGGCATACGCGAAGGCTTCGTTGTGGAGCGCAACGTCGTTCGCCAGGTGGGTACACTCATGAACGGCCAGGGCGTAGAGCTGGCGGACGTCCTCGGTGTTGCTCAGTGAGTAGAGCGGCGCCCGCTCGCGCCCTCTTCCGAAACTGGACGGGTCGAAGCTGACCCCGTATCGACCGGGATCACCAATCTTCTCGGCGTTCCACATGGGATTGAGCATGAGCCAATTCTCGCCGTCCTCATGGATGAACTCTGCCAGGGCATCGTCACTGAACACGAAGCCGACGCCGAAGTGCTCGCGGCAGCCAAGCTGAATGAGCACAAAGCGACACAGCTCCGTCCATAGACGAGCCACCTTGCGGACGGGGCCGGTCATGCCCTCGGGAGTGAATCGCTTGGGAACGCGGAAGGCTTCGATCTCGTTGACCAGGAAGAAGTCCGGCTCCCAGGCCAGGGTGTTGAGAGCTGCCTCAAAGCGGGTGCTTCCGCCAAAGGGGATTCCGCCCATCATCGCTCTGGCGAGGCCCAGAGAGGCTCCGCGCTGCAGCGGCTGTCCTATCACGGTGGTTTCCTTGATCTCCACAGCCCCCTTTGCCTTCACCAGCCCGCGGCCCATGTCGTCGAGTTGGCCCTTGCTGAGTACACCGCCGCGGCCTTCCGGGTAGAGGTCGCCGATAGCATCCTCGAGGATCGCGGCTGTGTACTGGGAGCGTTCTGTGGCAGCGGTCCTGCCGCCCTTGCCGTAGTACTTGCGGCGAACCAGGCCGGTCTTGCGCTTGAGGGATGTCTGGATGTCTGCGGCGAGATCGTTGACATAGCTCTCCACTGAATAGCGCAGCGGAGTGCGGTCCGAGAAACCGTCTCGGTTGGCGGTGAGCAACTCGACGCTTGGCGCCTTGAGCTCCAGGATGAGCTGCCCCGGAACATCGCTGCTCACCCACATCCCGAACATCTGCAGCCCTTGAGCGCGGACCAGCAGGCGCTGCTCCACTGCGGCTTCCTTCTTATAGTGGTGGAGGGTCGCCAGGAGATCGCCGCTGCCCGATGTGAACTCCCTGATCTTGCGGCCCGGCTTGAGGTCGGCAGAGATCCGGCCCCAGCTTGATTCCCCCACACGGAACTCAACTTTCGGCAAGTTGCACTTCTTGATGTAGTTGAGAGCCATGAGTTCTGTGGTGGCGTTTTCGAGCGGCATGAGGACAGAGATCCTGGTGCCCTGGTGGTGGGGTCGACCGCGCCGCACCTTGTAGTCGATCCCGGCTCCGTGGACCTCGACGTCTCGGCTGTGGATCTTCCACTCGATCCAGGGAAGGATCAGCAACTCTTTGGCCTTGCCGAAGCCACCGCGCATCGTGATGGCCTGTTGTTCCGCCGTTTTCGTGGTCGCCCCCAGGACCAGGAACTTGTTGAGCAGGACGTCTTCAGTCATCCCCTTGCCGTTGTCTTCACAGGTAACCCAGTAGCCGCCCTTCCCCCCCTTGACGGAACAGCTCACCTCTTTGGCCTTCGCGTCTACGGCGTTCTGGATGGCCTCGCGCCACCACATCGCCTTCCAGTTTCGGTAGTCGCGCAGAGCCAGGGTGAAGAACTCCTGGCCGATGCGGATGGACCCCCTGGTCTGAGCTCGCCGGCCGCGACCCGGCGCCTTTACCTCGAAAGCGGCGATCCGGTCGCCGCGTCGGTCGTAGCGTTCGCCCGCAAATCGCACCCGTCCCACCTCGGCCAGAGCCAGAAGCTCTCCGAAGGCGTCCTGGTCGGCCCGAGCCACCATGAACTGGGAGCGGCGCAGGCCGCTTCGCACCTGGCGGCGGGTCTTGACGCGGGCGACTCTCATGCCGTCCCTCCGCCCTTGCGGTAGATCATCCGCATCCAACGCCACGCGGCGCTGTAGTCTCGGAAGCGGCGCTTTGGAGTCCCGTAGTGCTCGACTACCCACGGCAGGCCGGGACCGTCTGCCTCCACGGCAGCGCGGATCGACCAGCCCCCGAATCCGGCCTCGTTCCTACGCGCTTTTCGGATTCGATTTGCCAACACGCGCAGCCTCCAACTGGTGGGGGCAACACTACAGGGGATATCCTCCGGCCGCACTAGGTTCGGGAACTCGAGGGGAGCCTTGCGCCAGCCTGGAAGTTCCCGGTCCCAGATACGAAGCCACTCCTGGAGGCTGTTGCCCCGTGGATACTTCGAGCTGGGACCGGGAAACCAGATCCGGAACAGCTTGGGAGCTACCCGACCCTTGGGATACTTCCCCCTGCTATGGGTTTTTCCTTGGATCGCGATTCTCTGCTCCAGCTTTGAGGCTCGCTCAAATCCCGGCTTGTCCAGGCGGTAGAAGTCGCGCCATTGAGCCTCGTTCCACCATCGACAGGGGATGCAGCCGTGGCGGGTCCGATCCAGGTAGACCGTCGAGATGGGAAGGCCAGCCCTCTTGATCATCTGGACGGCCTTGGCCTTGTTGATCTTGTCCTCGGCGAGAAGAGCCCGTTCCTTCATGAGATACATGCCACGTTTTGGAGCTGTCTCCGACTCGTCTTTCTTCGCACCCTTGCCGTCCCAGAATCGGATGCGGGAGAACTTGAGCATGTCGGCGACGCGATCCGGCTCTTCGGCCAGAAGCCCGCTGGTGTGAACGGTGGTTCGCTTGTCGCGTCCCAAGGTCAGATACCAGCCCATTCGGTCCAGGTTGCCGCCTTTGAGTGCCTGCGTACACCAATCCCCGAAGGCCCGGTTTGGGATGCGTCCGTTGCGCTCGATAAGCTCGAACAGGTCATGGGTCGGCTCGATGGTGATCACAGGAGCCCGGATCTTGCGACTCAGCGCCCGCAGAATCTTCACGCTGTCTTCGGGCTCGAAGCCGGTGTCGGCCCGCGTCATGATGATCATGGCCTTGGGGAACTTCTTGCGGGCCAGGAGGGCAACCGCCGTGGAGTCCACCCCGCCGCTGGCAGCCACCAGGACCAGCTCGCGCTTGCGCAGACCGGCCGGCCAGGGATAGGGATTCTTGTGGTAGTGCAGGTTTGGGAATACGGCCCTCTGCTTGCCCTTGAGTTGCAGCTCGGTGACGGTGACCATCGGAGGATCTCCGCGCTCTCGGTCGAACCAGTCGACAACCTGCCCCACTCTGTCCTGGAGCGGGTCTTGCTGCATGAGGGTGCCAAGCTGTTGGAGGAAGTCAGGCGGCATCCTTGTGGACCTCCTTCAACTGCTTTCGGATGTGCTTCATGATGTGGGCGGCCACAGGTGGGCTTACTGCGTTGCCGAGCATCTTGGTCGCCAGGCCGACATGCACGTTTCCGTCCGGTTTGGTGGGAAGGATGTAGTCCGCAGGAAAGCCCATGGCGCGCTTGATTTCATCAGGTCGGAGGAAACGGAACCTGTCGTTCCTCCAGTCCGCTATCGCAAACCTGGCGCGTGTGTCTTGGGAACCCACGGGCCGGAAGATGGAGCGACCAGACATCGTCGAGCCGTAATAGGGCACGATGTAGAGTTCGCCGTAGTCTTCGCGACCCCGCAGGATCTGCTTCCAGGTGCTCGCCGCCAGTGGCTTCAGTCCCAGTCGCCGTCTACTGGCCGGGCGAAGGGGCTTCCAAGAGCCCTGCTTTTGGACGGTTTTGCGCGTCACCGGGGCCACCCTCAGATCCAGAATCTCCTTGATGGAGCGGGGCTTCTTGCGAGGCTGCGGGATATGGATGGGATCACCTCGGTGCCCGACCACAAACAGGCGCTCCCGGTTCATCGCCGCGCCTGCGTCGGCAGCGTTGATGATCTGCTCGGTGACCGCGTAGCCCATCGACTCGAGATTTCTCTTCCAGGCTTGATAGTCCCGACCCCTCAGCTTCCTCTTGGCCTTGGGGTTCGCCTCGTTCCAGCGCATGTCCCGCTCGTCCCACTTTTTCATTTCGGGCACGTTCTCGACGACGAAGACCTCGGGCCGGTGGTGGGCCACAGCTTCGTTGACCGCCCAGGCAGAGGCCCTGGCGTCGTCCTTCTCCTGCGGAGTACAGCGACCAGCCGCCTTGGTGTGGCCGATGCAAGACGGGGCGGCGAGCATCACCTCATGGTCTGGAACGATGGTCCAGTCCAGCTTGGGGTCCACCAGGTCCTGCCGCTTGTGCAGTGCGCCTGGGTGGTTGAGTTTGTGGATGTCGACCGCTTCGATCCAGTGGTTCGCGGCCCAGACGATGGTCGCTCCACCGTTCGTCGCCCCAGTGCTGAAACCGCCGGCCCCAGAGAAGAGGTCGATGGCCCGTGGCTTGCCCTTGCGCCAGAGCCTCTTGCTCTCGTCTCGGGAGAGCAGGCCCGCGCCCAGCTCGCCGAGATCGATATTGAGCTGCGGGCGCCCCAGGCCCTCTCGGAGCCGCGTGAGTTCCTTGTGCTTTGCTGCCAGGTNCTGCACTTGCCGTTGCAGCACTCTGGGCGGCGGCGTGACGAAGTGGCCGATGTCACCATCGCCGAGCTTGACGCGGCGGATTCTCACGCTCGCCTCCTGGCGTAATGCCGCTGGAGCGCAAAGATGTTGAAGCCCTTCACGGGAGTGGACACCCAGGCTCCCTGTTGTTCGAGCAGGTCCNNCAAGGGCTCCCGGTACTTGTGACCAGCGTGGAGCTCGAAGCGCAGGCCCCGAAGCGGACCGAGCCGTGTCTTGAGCTGCCGGATCACCGACTGCGCCCATTTTGTGCGTTTGGCGAGACTCGCAGGCAGCTCGCCTTCGTACTTGCGAACCCTTTGGGTGGGATCGAGCAGGCCGTGCTTCCCGCTGAGAATGAAATAGGGAAGGTGTCGCCCTTCGATATGCTTGCGAACCGCCCGGAAGATGGAGCCGGTGTAGAGCTCTCGGGCCGGTGCATATCCTGGCTTTTTCCCCGCCCCACAGGCGATGAGCGCGATGGTCTGGGGTAGAGGTTCCGGTGCCCGCGCGAGGCGCTCCATGCCCGCGGAGCGAGTGGCCTGGAGGCGCGTCATGTCGCCGCTNAGCCACCTGGACGTTGTCTCGTCCTCGTAGACGCGCCGCACGTTGTCGCTCCAAAGGGTGTAGCTCAGGGCATTGAAAGCGTCGTCGTCGCAGATCCCAAGGCGCCTGGGCGGATGCGTGAGGAAACCCGACGGGTCCGCCACGAAAGCTCGTTGCTCCTTTGAAGTGAGGCCCTCCGGGCCCGCTTCATCGTGGGCTATCCAGAGGTCTTCGGCGATCTCGTAGAGCTGGGCGTCGGGCAACTGGTCGAAAGCCTCGGCCCACTGCTCCGTATAGTCGAAGGTTGTGCCGCTCGGCAGCTTGTACTCACCGGCTCCCACCTCGATTGGTTCGAGGAGATCGGGAATGTCCATCCTGATGTGGGGCCTGACTCCCCGCCGGTACTGCCCGATGGCCGCCCGGACGGTTCGCGTGAGAGCGGAATCGGACTGCACCAGGATGGGAGCGTGTACCTCCGCTGCCGCTAGCCGAAGGGCCGGGATGATGCCGCTCGCCCTGGTCCTGNGACTCACTGCCGGACCTACCCCAAGCAAGTGGACACGCGACGGCCGGCGAGCCAAAACGAAAGCCCGCAGGACCTTCGGCGTGAAATAGCGGGGAGATCCCTTTACGGCAAGGCCCGGCACCCAAGGAAAGCGCAGTAGCTTGTCGACCTCGCGGGACATTTCGGCCAGAGACAGCTTGCCGGGTTGAAGGGGAACGATGATCTGCGCTCCAGCATCGGACAGCTCTCGAAGGTGGCGGGCGTGTTTGGCGATCCGGCCCAATGTCTTACGCTGCGACTTCACCTTGTCGGCTGCGACGACGAACACTGTTCCTGGCGGCCGAGAGCCGACAATCTCTCCATACTTCTCAAAGATGAACTCCCAGGCCGGCACGAAGGCGGTCCCGCCTGCCCGTCGGAACTGCACCATGTGGCGGTCCAGGTCGATGCCCCCTCGCTCTTCGGCGCTGTAAGCGCCCGAGTCGATAAAGACCAGTTTGTCCTTGGGAAGCCGGGCGATGGCGTTGATGCGAGAGGGTCCAAGGGGCTTGGCCTCCTTGCCGCTCAAGGCCGACACCCCCACTCCTACGTTCTGGCCTGACGTCGCGGCTGCGCCCAAGGTGGTCGTCGAGCTCAGACCCGACCAGAAGAAGGTGTCCAGAGCCTCGAGTCCGGGGGCCAGCGCCCGACCAAGGGCCGCGCCGAAGGCGGCGACTACCTTCTGTGCCCCCTCTTCGCGCTCGTCGATGGAGGGGTAGTAGTAGTACCTGTGGCCGAGCCTCACGCTCTCGATCCCCTGACCTTCCCGCGCAGGTATTCGCGGTAGGCGTGAGTGGTGGAGCGGTACTCGCCAGGAGCGCACTTGTCTGCCTTGAGGCAGGCGCTGATCCCCACATCGACCACAGGCAGCTTCTTCCCCTTCATGGCTGCCCGAATGAGCCTGGAGTGGTGAGCGGGAAGCGCGAGGTAGATTCGGTCGTACTTCTTGCCGACGCTGTCGAACCACTTCCCCATGCGTTCGGCAAGAAGATCAAAGGCAGCTCCCTGGAGGTGCTCTGGCGGGAAGTCGTAGCTGTCGTTCGGCCAGGTCCGGCTCCATGAGTAGGGAACAATCCCCAGCGGCTCCGAGACAACGAAGAGGTCCACCTTCTTGTTGCCAATGGCGTCGAGGTAGCCGGCCTTATGCGAAGGCGCATCGGGGAAGGGCTTGGTGGCAGCGCAGGGCAGTAGCACCGCGGTCTTGTGCTTCGGTTTCCAGCGCAGGGACTTGCGCCAGTTCTCGGTGATCGCCGAGTCCTTGATCACCTTGAGCCCTTGAGCTGGACTGGTGACTCCGAAGAAGCGTTTGTTGAGCCTTCCGATCTTGTTGTAGGAGAACGCGCCTCGGATGGGTGACTCCGGCTCGGCGAGGCGCCCCATAATGGCGTCAATCTCGTCCCGGTACTCGTCCACGAAAGCGGTCAGGTCAGGGATGCGGGACGCCCGCCATAGGTCCCACAAGGTCCCATCGTTCAGAATCCAGAGCTCGCGTTCCTCGTCGTCTAGTTGGTATGGGCGCTTACTTCCAAACAGAGCGCGAAGGTCCTGGCTGTAAACGCGCTCATTGTACTTGGCCCACTTGGCGGCCGAGACGCGGTGAACCCCTCTACCACGGCCCCCGCGGTCAGGCCGCCGCATGTCTCTGCGACCACCTGGCTTCGGGAGCAGGAGATAGGGGCGCAAGCGATTGAGATCGCCGCGCACGTTTCGATCCATCGCCGCGCAGTTGCGGTTGTAGCCCTTGCTCATGAGTTCCTGCGCGAGGCGGACCTGCAAGATGTGCGGAAGGTCGTCTGGGCTGAACCTGTGTCCTCTCGAGGGCCAGGCGGGGTCCAGTTTCCGGATCGCCTCCATGAGCGGCCAACTCAGGTTCCCCCTCGCCACCTGGCTGTTGAGGCCGTTCGGCTTGGCTCCCCAACTCTCAGTGACCTCGGCGATGGTGCGTCCTCCTTTGCGCAGGTCCTCGCCGCGGAGACTCCAGACTCTCGGCGCTCGCTCGCGTCTCTGCCTTGCGATGGCCTTGGCTTCGTAGTCCACCACCCGTTGGAACGACTCCGGCTCGGCCAGTCGCAGCGACCAAAACCAAGAGCTCGGTTGAAAATGGCAACTAAAACAACCACTTTTGGAGACTATCCAATCCCCCTTGTCCAGGATCTTCTGCTCGTCGGCCTTGCTGATCCCCATCTCCACCAGGGGATAGACCTTCTTCACCGCCCAGGTGAGCAGGGGGATGGACCGCTTCGCGCCCAGCGACCGCTGGATCTTCCTGGGCTGCAGCGCCGGTGGCGCCCAGATCCGCATGCGCTTGGTTTCGTCGGCAGCGATGCCGATCATCAGGACGTTGGGAGCGACCTCACCGCGAGAGGCCATGATCCCCCAGCGGTTCAAGGTGATCCCGTACTTCATCACCAGGAGGTCGTTGAGGACCTCTTCGACCGGGATGATCTTGTGGCGCTCTGTGCAGCTGGCGGTGTTCTTCCCGGTGGTGCGACCGTAGAGGCCGGCTGCCCGGTCCAGGTCCACCCATTCGTGGTAGCCGCCCACTGCAGCTTTTCGCTGCATTTCAGCGAGGGTGGGTCGGTCGCCGCGGAAGTAGCGCACCTTGCGCCAGGCAGGGACCTGGTCTACTCCCTTGCGCCAGATCCGCATGAAGGCGAACTGTTCCTGGTCCGGGGGCTTCTGGAGGTTGAAGAACGGAACACCCGCCTTGTTGCAGGCTTTGGTGACTCTGTCGATGAGACTGTAGGTGTGATCCCATTCAATCCCGGTGTCCGAGAAAATCACGGCATCGAGGTCGGCCAGCTTGTAGCGCACCCCGTCCGCCACGACTCCCTTTCCCTGGAGTAGAGCGAAGATCGACATGGAGTCGCGACCCAGGCCCATACTGAGAGCTACAAGCGGGCGCTCCCGGCCAGGG
>NZAS01000022.1 GCA_002686195.1 Candidatus Pacearchaeota archaeon
TTTATAAAGAAGGTACCCTTAATAGATTATAGTCAACTGTCTAAATACGAGATGGAAGACAATACTCAGGGCAAAGCTGAGTATGCCTGTGTGGGTGATAAATGTGATATCTGAAAAAGACTTAACCGGACAAGCTAAGAAAATGGGAAGAACCGCAGGACTTAAATCTGATGGAACCCTAGACAGTGTACACTCTCATAGTGGAATTGAATATAAAGAAGGGACTCTATCAGCTCGAACTGCGAAACCAGATATGCCCGATTCAAAAGGGCTTGGTGACGGGTCTAGAGCAAAGTCTAATAAAACTAATTAATTTATCTTAAACCAGTAACACCCAAAGATTTATTGGTTTTTAATTCCCTATATATAAAATTAGAATTGAGGCCAGTAGTATCAATGTTACCGGTTGTTCTATTGACTGCATAGAATCCATTCTTTGCATAGATAGGGGTTTTAAATAAGGTGGGGGTTATAGTACCAACGAATCCCTGTACAGATTCATTATCAGCAGTAGAGCCTTGGCCAGCTGTCCATCCGGGCCCAACCCATACATCCATTATGTCATTGTCATCTCCGTCTATAAGTTTTAACATTTTTTCAGAGGTTGTGGTGTTATATGTTGAGAATCCCCAAATCTCGCAATCACACTCTGAGATACGTTTAGGGCTACTGGTAGCTGTACCTAAGTATGAACCCTTTGTAATCACTAATTTTGGCATAATATCTGCTCTTTTTTGTTGAGAAGAAGTTGTTGGGCTATTAGCATCATCATAGGGGGTAGAAGTACCAGCGTAGGACCACAATACAGTTGCATCCACATCTGCGGAACCCACCATATATGCTCCATTTCTTGCTAATATTGGGGTTTCAAATTGCCAATTAGCAGAAGGCATTGCTCCAGCTACATCCTGTCCAAAATCGTAGTTTTGAGTAATAAATGTAGGCCAAGTGACTGAAGGCCAAACAACCTCTATAGTTGAATCACCAAGGCCGACCCAAACTTCCCAATCATCACCCATTGGATTTGGTATTGTAACGGTAGTTGGGTCCCAATCAAGTTCTACACTACCACCAGACAATCCGGCACCTGATGTGTCGAGCCAAGGACTAACTGGTAAATTAAAGCTGAATCCATCAATAGCTTTTTTATTAGGTGAAAGGTATTGTCTGAATATCTCAAAGTCTGAATCCTGTGTAGTTGTTCTAGTAGTGGCATGATTATCGTATATGGTAAAATACCGACTTTCGCTATTACCATGATTTCTACAATATATACTCCATATTAATATATCTTGGCCTTCTGCTCCAATAGACCTTGCGGTTGTGCCGTTCACCTGTGTAAAATTGGTGACGTAAGGGCCTTTGTTTATTTCATATCCTGATGGAAATTTCTGCATATTATGCCTCCCCCAAATAATCTGCTAAGAATGAGGATTCTCTACTGAGTTTAAGTTTACATGAAACTTTAGAACCACCACATTGAACAGATTTACTTAAGATTCTATGTTTTCCAGTTAACTCTGGATATTCTGGAGTAACTAAATTTATAACGTTTCCTATTTCTAAATAATGTCCTTTGTTTGTGTTTATAGTAATCTCTTTTTTATCTTCTGCTACTGTAGCTTGTAAAAAAGCATCTTCTCTAGCCTCATCGGGAAATTCATATTTTTTCTTTGACATTTTTCCCATTGTGATTCCAATAGGTAAAGAGTTATGCTGATACTCCATAACATTTTTATTAACTATTGTAGTATAATAATTTGGGTCTGGACGTTTTTTATAAGATAGTTTTTCTATACCATTATTAAAACCAAAGGTTATACCACTACTATCTGCGTCTTGTTCTTTTACAAAACAAATATTTGATTTGGTGCCATCGTCTCTCAGAACTAAACGGTATGATTTTATATCAGATATAGAAGAAATATTCTTTGGTATCTTCTGTTGTAATATTTTAAGAGGGTGTATATTAGATTTCCTATATCCTGTCAGTGACACTGGAGGGTCCGTATCATTAAGCATATCTAACCCTATTTTTACTCCATTCTTATTAACTACCCTATCTATATAATCAAATAGCATTTGAGATAATGTGTATCCGTCAAAATTAGAATCGTCTGTAATTACCAAAGGAGGGGTTTCTGAGCCAGCAAGAAAAGTCAATACATCTCGTGCTCTTAATGATATATTTTTCTCAGTGGGAGTATATTCCTTTATGAAGCCCCTAAAAAAAGGAACAGTATCATTAGCTCCATAATTTAAAAAGAAAACTACCTCTTTACCTAGAAGACCCGCATCATCTAAATCAGGGTCACTAATTTTTATATTAAGAGTTGAAATAGTATTGTTACCTTTACTTGAATAAGAAATATTAGTAAAATTCTTTATTTCCGTGCCGCCTAGAAATAATCTAGGAGCACTATACATACCTTGGCTCACTTATGTCGCCTCCTAAAGATATATAACCGTTACTTAGAATAGAACCACTAGAATCCATAGTAATCATGTGTGATATTTGCATGGTTAAACCAAATTTGGGTATTACCTTACCAGTAGGGTGGTCTTCTGACATTTCTGTGATTATACCAAAGAAACGAGACCTATCTCCATTACGGTGTTCTACATCAATATATATTGGAGTGGCTTGTGTTTGATATTCATAAAATTTAATCCTATCTGTTTCACCATCCAAATCTATACCTCCAAACTTCATACTTCCTCCCGAAGCTCCAATTTTTCTTATATCAGCTTTTCCAAGTCTATCCTCAATTATTTGATATTTACCCTTGTGGTTATAGGATATACTCTGTACAATTGAACGACTATTTATAGAAACACACATAGGGTCTATCAAATCAACTAAAGTTGAGTGTGTATTTGAACAAGGCCACGTATGTTGAATGTTCATGTGTTTGTAACTATCTGAACGTCCAGAGGCTCCTGAATCGGCCTCTATCAAAAACATAATAGCATATTTTTTATTTGTTGCGTTCCATTTATCTCCATATTCGAACCAATCGCCTCCATATGTAGCATCCACACCAGATGTTGTTGTAGCAAAGGTGAAATCATCTGCAAGGTCTAAATTATCTCCACCAGAATCTGCTGTACTGTCACCATGTGCTAAATCAGCAACTGCTCCACCTTCTTGTTGTGTTAAAGTTACTACATTAGTACTAACGGTGGCTGTACTACTATGTATGTCCGCATGTGCATTAATTGCAGCACCTAAAGCAGTAGCTATATCATCATCAGAATCAGCATCGTCATATTCTACTATAACTTCCGCTCCTCCCAAACCTGCGTGAGTTGCCGGAGTAGTACCCTCATCCTTACCATCATAAGAATTAGTATCTACATTGTAAGTAAAATGATTTCGAGATACGTCTGTTGTATCTTGTGCTGCGAAAGCAATTTCTGGGTCAAAACCAAGACCAGCAGGGTATCCCCCTTCGTCGCCTGTCCAAGTCACTAAAACATCGTTGGTGGACCTAGTTGCTCCTAATTCATCTTTCCCATTAATAGCAATAGTTATAAGGTCGGCTGTATTTGTTATAATACCCGTTGAAGCTGTGCCAGTCAAAGAAGAAGTATCTACTTCTATTAAAGTATCCACAGGGCCAATAGCACCAACGCCGAAAGGACTTATTGGTGCTCCAGTAAAACCGTTAACAGTGACACTTCCGCAATTTAACCATACACCATAAGTCTGACCATTGGCTAAAGTTAATATAAATCCTTTACTATATAACTGTGTTCCGGGAGCATCTCCAACTTGCCATGTAAAATCTGTAGCTGTACCAGTAGGACTACCATCATTACTAACTCTAAAAGTGTGTCTGGTTCCTGTTGCGGCCTGTTTAAACCATACATAATATTCTACATCTCCAGCAGCCACTTGTTCTGTAAAAGTAATGTATTTACCTACAACATCACTTGGGTCTCCCCCGACTATTAAAGATAGGCCGTCAGGTACATCGGTGCCATCATTCAGATAAATAGCCTTAGATGAAATTTCTGCACCACCTGTAAAATTGTCACCTGTTACTGTAATAGTTGCTACTTCTGCTACAGGGTCTGATAGTAAAATATCATCTGAATAGGCCCAAGAATTAGCGTCGGAAGAAGTGAAATAATCTCCTCTAGGCCAAAATTTATCATTTATTCCTTCAGGGTCTATTGAAGCCCAGTCTTCTGGTTCTTCCCATTCAAAGGAACCATCTGCATACCATGTAGAATCGTCATAATCGGGGTGTTTTGTTTTATTAAGTAATTTAAGTGGTTTCCACATAGCGCTAGAGCTTTTATCATTTTCATAACCAGTATATAAAGCTTGCACTCTTGTTTTCATGTGTCCTACCCCGTCAGTACCTACACCCGCTCCGTCAGCTGTGCTACCGGGGATTACCTTATCTGCCTTTCCTTGTGGGGATGTATTTGCGTCATCTATGGCATTATCATGGCATAATTTAAAAAATTGTTTGGTCCATTTACTATCTCTGGCACATATTAACATAGCAGTATTATCTGCATCATCCAAAGAAGTTGCGTTATCGTGGTCAAAATCATATAAACCACTTAAGTCTCTAGCAGTATCACCACCTGACTTAATTATAAAATTAGTATCGTCACCTATTAGTCTGTTCCTATCTTCTAAATCTACCCATCGGTCTAAATCTTGGGTTCCTTTAAAAGCTAGAAGGGCAGAAGAGGTAACATCAGAGGGCCAATTATACGCCGCTATTGATTCATCAACTATATCAGAATAATTCCTTGTATGAGACTCATTAACCCAATGTTCCATATAAGAATATTGTTGGTCTCTTTTTGCTGTAGTCATACCAGAAGGATTACTAGTTTTAATCTGTCCTCTGGCTAATATTTGTTTTGGAAGCCATCTGTGGTCAGAATCTACATAATTATAACCCACATCAAAAACATAGCTTCTTTTTGCTACACCACTAGTTATTTCCAATACGCCTGTGGCATCATTGAATATGTCACTATTAGCAGCTGCGTCTTGAGCTGTGTTGGAAGAACCAACCCATTGAATATAATCGTCAGCAGCAAAACCATTACCCATTTTAAATTTACCATCGTCTAGATAATAATTACTTATGCTTTGTTCAGATGTCCTAGCAAAGCTTTCAGTAAGGTCATAAGTAACAGTATGGCGAGGTTCGTCTAATACCAATATTGGATTACCCAAAGAAACTTCAGCTATGGTTTGTTGTGTCTCATCTGAATAAGTACCCGCAACCAACACCATCTTTTCTCCGGGAAATAATTTTGTTGTTGATGGACCAGAGCCGTTAAACGCCACTGAATCCTCTAATAAATTTAAAAGTTCTACTTTCAAAATCTTTGTAACTTTGGATAATGTATCTGATGTTCCGGGGTCACTTGTGTTCAGAGAAGTTTGTATAATGTCTCCTCTATTACCTACTGTTCCTCCATCCAAACCAGTAGTAGTATAGGTTACTTCTATGTTAACACCTGTTCTTACAGCCGCTCCTGAATTGGGGACTTCGATGAGAGTAACTGTTTCTCCATCTAAATCACCATCATTTCCTCTTAAATAAGCATTATCTATACCTGCATATACTCTTTTTTTGTCACTCTTTAAAATTGCTATAGGGGGTTTAATTGTAGGATATAAAGCTGGTATACGTTCTTCTGTAGTATTATCACTTTCTACCCTATACTTATCATTGCGTCCAGCTGTTAGAGCTGTTTCTCCTTGTAGTATATCTATCCCTGTAGAAATAGGTGTGGCAGAAGGTGTTGCTGCTCTGTTTTGATAAAATTTAGACCAAAAACCATCTATTGATTTACATCTAATTTTAGGAAAGTATCCTCCTGCTATAGTAGAATTACCAGTATAAATATGACTAGTAATACCTACAAAGGCTGGAGTATCTAATTTAATAGTGGTAAAGTTACCTTTACCTTTGGGGTCGTTATCTTCTCCATCATCCCAATCTATATAAAATTCTTTAACTGGTTCATTCGCCTCTATTCTATAATAATATTTAGTGTGGGTCCAAAAACCATAACCAGCTGCTTGCCCTGCCTGATTAATTTTACCATCTCCATCTACGGCCAATGCTTTCTCTCCACTTGTAGAAGAATCAACTAAACCAGCCTTTGCCGCTGCTTCTGTAAGATAAACTGTTAAAACGTAATTTGTAGGAGCTGCCATATTTAATCCACCAACCTAAATGCCGACTTTCTCCATGAAACTGGAGATGAAGAAGCTACTTCTATTGAAGTACTTCCACGTATATTATGATAATCTTTAATAAATAATCTTGCTATATAAGATATAGGAGAGCTATTAGATATCTCTTTTAAAGGCTTTGAAAATACAAAAGATGAATCAGAAGGTACAACTGGATATAAACATTTATTATATACAACTACTTCTTCAATTCTTCCATCGAAGGCATTAGTAGCGTGTCCTACTCTAAAGGGGTCTGTGTATGTATGAGCATCGGAGTCTGCTCGCCAATTATTATTAGCTCCAGATGACATACTAGCCATTGCTGCTCCTGACTGGTCTTCTAATCTTCCATCAATAAATAATTTACAATTACCAACCTTTAAATTTTTATCAAAAGTAACTATGATAGCTGTAGGGGTTTCCCCATCTACTGTTATTGCTGAAGATTTAAGTTCAACATAAGTGGCATTAGCCTGATGAACTCTCACATCAATTTGTGAAGTAGTGGCATCAAAATTTACTCTTACAGGTTTTTCAGCACAAATTAAATTAGTAGCTCCCGATATATCTATATCAGGAATAATATGAACAATAAATGTAAGTTCGTCGGTTATATCTGTAAAGGTATTTCCTGAAGAAGGATTATAATCTACATAGTCATCGGTACCATCAAATCTTAAGCAGTTACCTGCTAATCCTTCTATATCATAGAGAGGGCCGCTTATACTCATGTTTGAGGTTTCTAATCCTGTACCTGTATCGGAATTATTATAATATGTTTTATTTTTGGGTGCTACGGCTATCTTTCCGTGGTCTCCTTCTTCATTAAATGGTAAATGTAATATTGAATTGTGATATTGAGATTTAATTTGTCTTGAATCTATATGTAATAATCCATACCACAAATCATCATTAGAAGATTCCCAAGTAAATTCTGGTAAAAATGGGTCTTCTTTGTATGGTTTTACTGAAAGGATTGGTGCAGAAGGTAATGTATCTTTGAATACCGCCACTCCATATGGTTTATTGGTATCAGAAAATCTCGTGTTAATATTAGTGACATGTGGAACTGTGTCGTCTTTATATTTTATTAATAAATCTATATCTCTGTCTACTATAAAATCATTCGCTGAACTTATATCATACAGTTTAAAAACATTGTATTCTTCACTCCTTAAAATTTGATTGGATAATTGTCCTCCGGTGTTTTCAGCTGCATCATAACTACCAAAACCAAAATCTGTTCTAGTCTCTAGAACTGTTCCTTCTTCTAAAACCGTAGGTCTCCATTTATTTATATATGCTCCATTCACCCCACCAGAAGATTCGTGATTAATAAGATATTCAGAGTATGTAGAACCTAGATTACGTCTAGCTGTTAAACCGCTAGCAGCAGTGCCATCACCACCCAAAATTCCGTCTTTTGTCATCTTCGTGGGATTTCCAGACATATATTCTCCCCATGCTGTATGAACTGTTACAGTCTTAATTTTATCAGTATTGGCATGAGTTGTCCCAGTTCTTGCAAGATTCCCCAAGCTGGTAACAGTAGCAACATTATCAGTATATGTTCCTGAAGCTCCCCTTATTACAGTCAGTGTATCTTTTGGTCCAGAAGTATTAGTTGCTCTAATATACATCGCCTCGTCATTGACCATAATGGTATCACCTACGGCAATATCACTAGCATCAGTAACATCAAATGTTACATCAGTTGCATTGAGAGATTCGTCTATTACTCCTGTGTGATAAGTAGAACCATCCCACACTGCAAAATTATTATCCATTACTGAGAATGCATCATATTTTCTGCCCGGTAAAGTGGTTGTTGGGGCATTACTAGCATAACTAGAACAATCTACATTCATATGAATCCAATGACGGTATGGAGAAATCATCAACGCTGGTAAATTTCTTTCTGTTATCATCTGAGTTGTGCCGTCGTTAGCTGTTCCGTCCCATTCGAGTGTTACTATATTTGTTTTAGCATCCATACTCTTTATATATATTCCGCTCTTGGCATTGCTCGCATTCGCATTCACCGTAGTTGAAATATTATCTGTTGTTGTAAACCATGTATTATACAAATCTTCACCATAAACATATATAATATATTGTTCATCTACATCCAGTTTTAATGGTTTAAGAGAATCAACCAAGAAATCAACAGTAAAAGAGGTGCTATCTACTACATCTAGAACTCTAGATGCTACTGGGCCACATTCTCTGCGTGCCCAATTAACGGATGAGGTAGAAGTGAAATCTCCACCGGTAGTAGCTGGTTGGATTTCGGCATTTATATCAAAGAACAGCATACCTTTCTTGGAAAAATTATCAACCATTCCTTCGGGGTGTATAAATACATTATCACCAGCATCCAGTTCTGTAACATTTGCTGATGTCGTGATGGTAAAATTATCAGTATTTGATTCCTCAACATCGCTTACTAAAGCCGTTTCATTACTAGTATCATCACCACTAGGAAAAACAATGGTATCTCCCGGTCTTATAGGCCAATGCATTCTATGACCCATACCCATTGGGCCTTCTTCGTCATTTTCACTCGGTTGTAATAAAAGTGAAGATGTACCGCTCCCAGAAGTTTGTGCTTCAAGACCCGTCCATAAATATTTTAATCCTATATTAGTAGCAGGTGAATCTGCAAATCCTTCAAATCCGTTGTGATGAAGTGCTGGATTTGTAGCTTCGCTCATAAATCCTCCCATACCATAATGAGTGTTGTAACACTCTCCCCATTTAGATTTACCAGCAGTAAGACCACTGGCATGGGTATAGGTGGCACATATATTTTCATCTGGTATTTCAGCTAAATTAGCTAAATTTTCAGTGGTAAAATTGTGTAACATAAGCCAACCGTGTCGGTCTGAACACCAATTATAGTGGTCGGGGGCGGCGGTTTCGGCTGGATTTTTGTATCCTAAATAGGTAGGGTCTGTGGCTCCAATAGATAACATAGTAGGACTATTGGCATTATACTGAGAAATTTTATCTCCCCTAATTGAGTCATCATCTACTGTACCATCAGGGCCTATCATTGCTGTATCTGGTTTTATTGAAATTGTATCTGGATAAAGATTTCTATCGTTAAAATTAGGATTTTCTACAGCATAATTAAAATCTTTAAAAGCTATTCTATCTATATAAACCTGAGAAGTCATATCTATATCATTTTCTAATAAATTATCTTCATCTGTAGCAACGTCATGAGCTGATGGATAATTAAGCAGCCATATGGACATATATCTAGTCCACTGGTCCAAACTAGCATAAGGAGCTTGTCCATTAGCTGAATTAATTGCCCAGAATTGGTCAGGGTTAGCGTCTGCTTCCAATTCGTTGGTTCTTTGTATAAGCTGTCCATCGGAAACCTGACTGACCAAAAGCCTGCCCCACGTACCATCTGCCTGTCCAGCCACTTCCTTACCGAATCCTCCTGAATTAGGAGTAAAGAATCTTAAATCTTGGTTATCAGACCAATTAGCGGTGCCATCCATAGTTGCCGTCGTGCTACCATTCGTGGCTGATACTCTTAGAAGGCCATTATCACCAGTTGTGCCTACTACATAATCTCCTACCAGTATAGTTCCTACGTTATTGTCCATTACCAATGATTCTGAAGCATCACCAGTGTTATTTGTTTTAGCTGTTGCTGTGAAATTGGTTGATTGATGGGGAACTATCCTCCCCGATTGTGCTCCTGTTAAAAAGTTAAGTCTAACCCATTGGTCTACAAAGGATTCTGCCATTTCAGAAGTTGTACTAAATGATTCCTTTGGAATGACAACATCTCCCGCAGTCTCATCTAAATACCAGAATTGCTTGGATTGGCCGATACCCTGCGGGGTACCAGTTCCGGGCGAGCCACCGGCAGCCTTAGTGGAATTTGTAACGGCACCTACTATAGAAGAATCTGAAACCAGAAGACCGTTATCAGTATCGAGGAATGCAACAGCGGCAAAACCTTTAGTATATCTTTCGATTGTTGCGACTGTCACTTTAGCGGCGCCATTCCCACCAGTTAAAGAAAGAACGTCTCCTACCTTATATCCTGTATTTGTTGTTGGATAAGAATCTACATTAACCGTTGCAGTCAACAGACTGCCAGCTCCATCTACTGTGGTAGTTATAGTTATACCCGCCCCGTTTGATGGTATAGTAGAACCGGCAGCCAAATCTAATGTAGTAGCATTATCAGATGTAGTAGCATAACTCGCACCCGCAGCTGTAATTGTAACTGTTTCTGGTCTCCCATAATCTAAAGTATTATAATTCATTAAAGCCGTCACTTTATGGCCGGAACTGCCTCCACGACCGGTGACGCCGGAAGCATAAGAACCAGTTACCTGATTTCTGTCTCTATGTTTCCACACAAATTCAAAAAATGATTCTCCTTCCTTTGGTTGTTCTTCTGAGAAACATACAACAAAGGCCCTTCTAAGAGTATAGAAACCAGTGGATATGTCACCAAACCCATATGCCTTTGCTAAAGTCTTAATCTTTATATCCATTTCTATATTATTAGCGAAATC
>NZAS01000023.1 GCA_002686195.1 Candidatus Pacearchaeota archaeon
TCAACGTTGTTGATCGTGCGCAGCAGAAGGCTCGTCAGGAAATTCAGGCACAGGAAGACGCTAACGTCTTTGCTGCTCTTGAGTTTGCTGGGGATAACGGCCAGGGTGGTGAAAATGCCCCCACTGTTCTTGATGCAGGTGATGGAATCGCTGCAGCAACCACTGGAACTGGTAGCCTTCAGAAGGTTGGTATGCTTAATCTTAAGCGACAAGTTGATCGTTGGGACTTAGTTACTTCTAAGTACTTCCTCAACATCAATGAGTTCACCGACATTCTTGGTTGGGAATCTGCTGGCGCAGCTGGTGGTTCTCAGGTCGATCCAGTCACTCAGCGTGAACTGCTTCAGACCGGTCTTTATGGTCACATCTTTGGTGCCGATATTATCGTATCCAAGGTTGTTCCTTCGGGCCGTGCTTTTGCTTGCGCTGATCCAGAGTTTGTTGGTGTGATGCCTGTCCGTCAGGACATTGAGGTACTTCCCGCTGATGAACCCAAGCAGCTTAAGCTTGGTTGGGTTGTTAATGAGATCATTGGAATCGGTATTGTTAACCCTCGTGGTGTCGCTACTGGTGTCATGACCTAAAATTAATCTTTTGATTAGCTTTAAAGGCATGGTGGAAACACCATGCCTTTTTTGTTTTATACTATTTTTTATTTATAGCTTAAGGAAACATAAGTGATATCTAAAAAGTTACAAAATAGACTTAAACATATAAAAGCGACTCCTTTGAAAAATCGTGTTCAAACTTCTACCTTTTCTAGACGAGATGGAAATTATGTTATTATGGAAGAAGAAGGCAGCGAGTTAGATAAATATGACACTTTTTTCGATTATGAAGAAGAATTGGCAGATCTAAAACCATCTGGAGAACAATATACAGAGATGATTGATTCGGAGCCGTTTGTTATTTTAGAAGAAAAGATGGAAGATAATTCAGATATTTTTGAGCCAATCACCATGGAAGAACACAATGTTGAGGCTGATGTTAATTTGCTTATTGATAATGAAGCAAATAAAAAATATACTGATGTAGTTGGATTTGAGTTTGTACAGTGTGAGTTTACTAAAAAAGATGGAATTAGATGCAAAAGGCAAGCACCGAAGGGAGGCTCCATCTGCTCAACACACAAAAGATATATAGACAAACATGGCTCCAAATAGTCATTGTCTTCTATTAATTTAAAATGATTTTGTACAATAGGAACCTTACATGAATCAATACGAAACATCAGACTTAGCGTTAGCTGCGTATCTTACCTTTATGGGGCTTAAGCTCGTAAGTGCAAAAAAGCTGCCATCTGGAAGATTTCAATTTATTATGGACGATCCTGATGGAAACGCGGATTCGCTATCCTTAGAATATTTTAGCAGTGACTTTTGTAAATTCGACAACCAAGTAAGATCGCTTAAGAAGCTTCTTTATTCTAGCTAGCCGCAGTAGAGTATTGCGACAGCAAGACACTTCTTATAAGTCTGTCCTTCATACTCTATAGTATCGGCAATACTATCCCAATCTGGAGTTACTGTAAGTTTAGCCACTGTTTTTGATCGCATAATATCATCGTCTTGTTTTCTGCCGTAACCTGCAATCTCAGAGGATTCGACTAAGTCGCCAGCTTCTAAATTTCCATTAATGTTTGTTATCCAAACGTTCGAATCACCAATACCGAATGTTGCTATGTGGTGCTGCCCTTCTGGTATTCCTCCAAGTCTTCCAAAGGATTTAAATGCTGGCTCTAGCCAGTAGCCATTTACAACATATTCTGGTCCAAACTCTGGTTCGTCATGATCTTGATCTTCAATGATCAGCGTTCCCGACTCATCATATTTTGCTAATTCACCATCTACGATGCCAAAAACTGTCTTTGAACCATTGGTAGTCGCCAGCCTTGTTCTTGGAAGAGCATCTTTAAGAGAGCCTTCGGGATCAAAAAAGACTTCTCCAGTTGATTCAATGATCATCCCTGGCTTTAGATTTTCATGATATTCACAAGAGGTATCATGTCCAGCAGTAAAGCTCGTTGTTACATATGATCCGCCTTGTCCGTTAGATCTTACACGATACATGGAGTCTGATTCGGTAACGTCATATACTCTTATTAGATATTTTCCATTAGCCAAATAATTGTCATTTCCAGCGCTATAATATTTAGCATATAACCACTGGTTTCCGAATTCAGCACTCATTCCGGTTGTGCCACCAGAATACATTGAATAGGCAGAGTCAGAGCCTGTCCTACTGGCCATATTTGCGTATGTACCAAAGCTTTTGCTGCCGAAATAAACCTCACCAGTAGTGCTTGTCTCTAAGATAATATCTCCAGATGAGTCAAGAGTCATGTCGCCACTGCATTCAAGCTCAAGAGTTCCTGTGGAATCTATTTTAGAAGCTCCTGTGAAATTTACATCACCCTCTAGATACAGATCTCTCCAAGAGCCGCTGCCAATAGCACCTAAGTCTTTGCTGTTGTCAGCCGATGGAACTAAATGCGCAGCAACTGTAATTATACCACTCGCATCGACCGCGAGGTATTCTTGGTTGGGCCCAAGTGTAATCTTGTTACCATTAACCGTTATCTCTCCGTCGAGCAGAATATTTCCTCCAACGTGCAAAAGCTCTGTCGGATTAGTTTCTCCAATTCCAACCAGCCCTGCTGCTGTAATGCGCATATGCTCAATAAGGCCACTATCACCGGCATCATTGGTTGCGAAACATAAGGCTGTATCATGAAGGGCGCTGGTGGCATTTTCGCATTGTGCTACGATAGCTGCTCCAATGCTGTTAGCATCAGTTTCTGTGGAAATATCGAATGCAATTCCCGCAAAAGCGTCTATTGTGTTTGTATTATTTCTTAGGGTAAGAAGAAAATCTGAATACACCTCATCGCTAAACCCGCTGAGTGGCCATGCAGTTGTATCTACATGCTCTAAGTGTAATAATGATTGAGGAGCCAGCACTCCTATCCCAACATTGCCAGAGTTATCGATCCTCATTCTTTCATCTGGACCGGCATTGCCTCCGTTTATTTGAGTATAAAATCTTAGATTTGCGCCTTCTGCGGAGCCAACATTCCAGTTCTCGCTAGCATACGATGCAATCCAGGCTCCTTCTCCGAAGCTGGATCCAGTATCTTCAGTTCCTGCGAAATGAATTACCCCTAATGCGGCTCCATCTGTAATATTATTAACATCTCTAATTAAATTAATATGTCCACCTATACTTTTGCTAACATCAACTGTCTCTGTAGACAGAGTCCCTCCCGACATCAATACTTCGCCATTTACTTCTAAGATGCCGACTGTTGGAGTTCTTCCTATTCCAACCTTGCCATTTTCATCAATAATCATTCTCTCTACACCGTTGGTAGTAAGTCTGATTTTGTTTTCATCAGCATTTGCCTCTACTTCTATTTTTGTATTATTATCGGCATCTTCAATCATATCTGAATCACCGCCGCCTCCTATTCCGAGGTTTCCAACCTGAACCTTCTTTAAAGCTCCAGAGTCAGCAGAGTCGCTGATTAAAACAAAATCACCGTTTACGGCTGGATTTTTTTCTGTCTGTAGAGAGATTGCTGTACTGGCCAATTCGCTGTTAGTGACAGAGCCTGGGCCTAGATCTGCAGCGGTAACTGTTTCATCTCGTATTTGTGATCCTTTTATTCCTGTAGCCATGTTTAATCCTTACACAGTATAGTTGTTATTCTCTTTACTTATTAATATTATAAGATAAGTAAGGATATAACTATGAGACCATCAAAATATTTAACAGCAGACGAATTTAAAGGATTATTTTTTCATAATGGAAGATATTGGTTTCTTTTGTATGATGAAAAAGTGACGGTTGTGCCTGCGGTTGGGGATGTAATCGAATATGAGAATGGAGAGCGTAATATAGTTTGTTTTTACTCATCCTTGAACGAAGATGGCCATTTGGCACTTGACGTTAGAATGTTTGACGAGAAAATTGTTGCCTTAGGAAGAAGGGGCAAGGCTCAAAATGCTTTGTCTATTACATCCGAAGCAGAAGAAGGCTCCTGGCCTCCGAAGGGTTCTAGGCTTATTAGGGACGGAAGGGTTATATATCCTATTTCAAAATGTTATTATGTAATAAATAAGCTGGTGGTGTTAAGCTTCTTGTTAAAAATGAAAGCAAAGATTCTAAGCTTCTCATTAAAAATAAAAGCAAAAGAGGGTCTTGAAAAAACAAAAGACAAGCTCTTATCGTTGCAAAATATGCCTTCACGAGTTCGGAGCGCTATTTCTGACATATTTTCAAAATTTTTAGATATATCGAAAAATATGTTAAAAAAATTAAAAAATATTTTTTATTGATAATAATATAGATTATTGCTTTATTTGTTTTAGAATTAATTTTTTCAATCAAATGCTGCTAATATATTTTGTAGATGCGAATATACCATGGCTATGTTTTAAAGTATATTCGTTTTAAATTAATCTCTAGTGTTGTTAGTCTTTAGTTCGTAGGCGTATAGCTATATAATTTGCTATATGCTTTAACTTATATAATATAAAGGAGATTATATTATGGCTATTATAGCTAATATTAGACCGGAACAGATTAGATCTATTACCGCGTCGTTAATATCCGCCGACGAGGCGCACAGCATTGTTGAAAAAGTTGGTGCCGATACCGATATCGGTGCGTTTGATCTTAAGGCTCAAACCTTAACATCCGACATCGCAACCGGAAACCCCCCGTTAATTGTTGCTTCGACCACCAATGTTGAGAACCTGAACGCCTCAAGCCTCAATGGCGCAACAATGGCTGAACCTGGCGCAATTGGTGGGACAACACCTGGTGATGGGGACTTCGCAGCCCTTTCTACCACAGGCCAGTTAACACTGGGCACTGAAGGAACGGCTGATGGACATTGCGTGTCAAAAGCGTATGTTGATGCACGCGCTGCTGGTTTGGATCCAAAGGAATCTGTTCACGTTGCTACCGCCGACGAGCTCGACAACCATGCGGGCTTGACCTTTGCATATGCCAACCCTAATGGTGATGATACAACAGGTGTGGGTGCAACGCTGACTGCTTCTGGCAACGGAGTTGTAACCATTGATGGTTTGGCTTTGGCAGGCGTGGGACAAAGAGTTCTTGTAAAAGACCAAGTCGATCAGACTGAGAATGGTATTTACTTTGTATATGTTCTTGGTGCTGTAGGTGCAACTTGTATTCTTAAAAGAGCTCTAGACAATGACTCTAATGCTCTCATGTCTACGGGTTCATTTGTTTTTGTTGCAAACGGAACTGAAAACGCCAATGATGGTTATATCCTTTCTTACAACGATAATGTCGCAACAGACTGGGACGCAGGCGGAACTGATTTCGTATGGACTCAGTTCTCAGGCGCTGGAAACATAACCGCTGGGTCTGGTATCCGCAAGGCTGGTGATACCCTTAGTTTAGATGAATTTGTGTTGCAAATTGATCCAGACGGGAGTACTGCTGCTTTTGATCTATCAAACGCCGCGAATCATGCTAATAATATTGATGTATATTTGAACGGCCTGCTTCAGTGGCGAGGTGCCGATCAAAGTGGTGACTATGCTGTATCCTTAACAGGCGGAGGCGGAGGTTCTACACGAATCACCTTCTCTACGAATCCTGATAATGCTGATAACATCTTTGTAAGATGGCGTAGATAGAATCTGAATAGATAGAACAACTGTTTTGAATTGAATAAAATATTTGACTTATTTTTGAAGAGGGGAGGGTAATTCCTCCCCTCTTATTTTCACTACTAATTTTAAATAACAATATTAAGGAGATAAACATGGCTGGCACAAGTTATACAGTACCTGCAATTTTGGTTAATGGAAAATACCAAAGAAGATTTAGAACTTCCGATGGAACTTTTAGAACTGAAATCTTAGAAGATGATGATATAGGCGGAGTTTCAACAAGCACTGTTGCCAATGTAGTTGCTAATTTTGTTGTAGAAGATATGTCAACAAAAATAGCAACAGGAGTTGCGACATTAACAACAGACAAGGACTTTATCAGTACAAGCATTTGTGTATATTTCAATGGAATGAATATAACGCAAAATATAACAGTGATTAATGATAACTCTTTTAATGTTGATACTCATTGGGCAAACCTTTTTGTAAATGGAGATGACACTCTATTGGCTGTTTATTTTACTAGCGAATAAAATAGGAGAGAAATAATATAATGGCAATGGGAAGTTATAGTTTAGGAACTTCGGTGAGAATACCTCTTCAGGTTACAGAGGGAGCTATTGCAGAAACCGGCAGTATATCACCAACAATACAATCAATTGTAAAACCAAATGGAGCTTCGGACTCTGGATTTCCAGTTGCTATGACCGAGCTTGACAGTGATTATGGTGCATATTATTATGATTACACACCAGAGTCTATAGGGGACTATATAGTAATTATTATCTTTACAGTTGATGCTCAAGAGTATACAACTCTTGAAAATTTTACAGTTAAGTCTGCAGCAAGAACAGCCCCAAGAGCGGAGTCAAGATAATGGCAAACAATAGAAACAAAGCAATTAGAGGCGAAGATGTAGAACTTAGTATTCAATACTATGGTCCAGATGGTCTTGCTGCAAACGCTGATGCTACTCCAGAGCTTAAAATTACAGATCCAGATGGCGCAACAATTCTTGCCACCACTTCCACGGGAGTCTCAAAGTCTGATACGGGATTGTATGTTTATACATACAGCGTAAGCAGCACTGCAGATAAAGGCCTATGGACAGACACCTGGACAGCAGACGTAGATGGCGTAACTCTTTCAAACGAATTTAAATTTTTAACAACCGATGAGGCCTCTGCAGTTGCAGGAACGGCAACTCTCGGTGATGATGTTGAATTTGATTTTTCAGAATCAGAACTTACAGGTCTAAATATCTTGCTTAAGATTCTCAAGGCAAAGTTAAGATCTGACGGACAAAAGCCAAGCAGAGATGAGTATGGTGCATTTATTACAGACGGATATGGAGAGTTGGTCATGGAAGACTGCAATGTATTCAGTGATGAATTGCTGGCCTGCTTTCTTTGCTCGGCACTTTCTGAATTTAATATGATTCCATTTTTTACAGCATATACATTTGCAGATGAAATAATTTATAAGACATTCTCTGCAGCAATTACAGAAGGCGCTCATATAGTGGCGCTAGCATCGCAATCTATGGTAGAAAAAGGAAGAGATTTCCAGATTAGCGATGGAGGCATCTCTTATCAACCTCCTGCATTGGGAGACTTTTTGCAGTCTCAATATCAAGCTTTCCTTACCTCGTATCGTGAACGACTAAAGTTTATAAAGAACAGCATTCGTCCAGGTCCGGCATCTTTCGGAACATTTACAAACTTAAGTTCTGGAGCGCCTGCATTTGTTAGGTTGCGTCACTTAAGATCAAGGCGTATAATATAGTATTGAAGTGAAGATATTAAAAGTTTTTACATTACTGCTCTTATGCCCGCTCCTTACTGCATCATACAGTTCTGAGCAGCCAGTTGCTGGGCCAAATTCTTATCCAGAACTAACAGGATTCTGGGCGGTCAAGCCTGTTCTAAAAGTTTGTAAAACAGCATCAGTGCCAGACTCTAGAGTTAAGAGGGCTGTGTCTTATTGGGACCGCTTAGGGTATGAATTTGAAGAAGTTATATTTGATGATGAATCTAGCTCTTGTCATTCCAGGCCATTGTTTGGAGAGATAGTAATAACTGCGCCAGATCAAAGCTTCGACTTTGACAAGCTTGCAATAACAAAAACCACAAGAAGTATTGATACTAATTTTATAATGTATTCTATCATTTACTTTCCTTCTGTTAATCACACTAAAGAACGTATTTTAGAACATGAAATCGGACACGCTTTAGGCTGGGGCCATACTTTTAGAACCCAACATATTATGAATGAAAATTGGATCCGAGGTGGGCACGACTCGCTTGGATTAAGACACTCTATATATATATAGAACTTTCAAACAAAATAATGGATGAAGTCAAATAAAATAGTAATATTGTATATATATTTGGAGATACTATGAGAGAGCCAGAAAATTGTTCCATATCCTATTGTGGATTTGAAATGCCCCGTACTTTTGAGGAGATACAGTTTGAGCTTTTAGGTTTGGACAATCTAATCAAAAGAGCAGAAGAACGTACATCTATGTTAAAGCAAAGTTCTTTTCTTGCTAATTTAGCAATTAATAATGAATCCGAAGATTTAAAAGAGTTTTTTGTCACAGAAGAGAACAAATTAAATGATAAAGATAATAGCATCAAAGAATAAAGATAATTCATTAATGAAGCAAATGGAAACATTGTCAAAAATAAGGACATCCCTTATGAATGATTCTGTTGCAAAAGAAATATGCGAAGAAAATAATATGGGAGTTTGGTTTTTAGCAAGCGTCCCTATTAGCTTTGAAGACTTAGATGTTACTGCAAAGACAGTCAATGGAAACATTACTTTAAATCCAAAGTTGATGAAAAAATCATTTAAAATAATTATGCGATATGTAATACATGAACTGGTTCATGCTATCCAACATGTTAAAGATTATGGCACAAAGCAGGATGATAAAAGAAAAGATTATTTAAACAGAGAAGACGAAATTGAGGCTTTCCAATATCAAGTAAAATTTGATGAACAGACCAGAGGAGAGGACAAAGCAGAAGAGTATGTAGACGGCTTGCTTGATTTCCATGATATTCCTTCTGATCAAAAAAGAGATAAGAAGGAAGAGATCATGGAAAAGGTTTGAGCTGATCAGCTCTACTAATAGAATGGCCTCAATTGGAGGTTTTTATGCTAACATTATCTGGAGCTTCACCGGCTGAAGGTACAAGCTATGTAGAATTAGATTCTTTAGTAGAATTTACTATCGTAGATGATGATACTGGCATAGACTCGTCTTCGCTTGTTGTAGAAATAAGTGGAGCAAGAGCTGTTGAAGAATTAGAATTTCTATCAGGATTTGATGGAACCTTTTCTGATATCTCGGTTATAGATGCAGGCGTATCTGTAATTATAGATAAAGAAGACTTATTTGATGTAGGCGAAGTTATTCTTGTTAAAATACAAGTAAAAGATTTAGATGGAAGTTATTATAACTTTGAATATGTATTCAAAACAATACCTTTAGAGCCTATATTGGAATTATCGTCTCCAGAAAGTGGAGATCTAATTCAATCAGATCAAGTTTTGTTCTTACAGTTTAAAGATGAAATAGATGATATAAATACCAGCAGCATAAATGTTTGGCTTAATGATCTGCCAATCGTCGTAGATGGAGAGTTTGAAGAATACTTCGACGGAGACTCCTCAGCGGTAACAAAAATAACAGATGGAGCTTCTGTCAGAATAGAGCCTACGGAGCCATTCAGAGACGGGGCCTATATTTTAAAATATACTGTTGAAGATACGTCCGGCAACTTATTGCGAGGAAAATTTTCTTACACAGTAGATCTTCCAGAGGTAATGCTTTCATCTACTTTTCCTCAAATTAAATTTTTAGGATTTGCTCAAGGCATAAAAAAAGTTTCTAATATGGGCAGAGGAGATATGCTCAAGGTAGAGTGGAATCAGCCTGTATCTAGATCTTATAAGGGCGATTCTTTTGTTTTGATTTTTGAGAATGAATCAAGATTGGAAATTTTTGATTCAAATCCAAAATATATAGCAACCTCAGAGACTACTTGTGCTGATGTTTCAGGCTTTACTCCAGGGCTGACCCTGGCCTTTGCCGCAAGAGCCTTAGAAACGTTTAGCGGCACTCTTGATATAAGTGAAATGGAAGAGGCGGCAGATGGATTGTATGCAGTTCCAGATGATATTGAGATTTCAGAACAAGTATTGCAGGATTCGACAATATTTCCTGTATCTTCGACAGAAGGATATCCTGCTTCTGGAATTTTAATAATTAATGATTCAGAAGTAATTAAATATACAGCAAAAACAGATACTTCTTTTTTGCTTCCAACCGGAGGCCGAGGATTAAATGGTACAAGTCCAGGAATATACATTGCTGGCGATTCGGTTAAGATGTTTTTGGCCTGTCAAGACAAAAACTCTGTAATAGTTATTGCCACTCCAACGTATGTAGACGGTTATGAGAGCGGAAGAGAAGTTGACGGTACTGGATTGGTTATAACAGATTATTCAGATAATGATAAAAAGTTTTTTCAAGGATTTGATTTTTGTGGATATCACAGAGCTATTCCTCAACAGATTTTTCAGGGAACAGATGATTGCGGAAGCTATCTGGGAGGAGAGTTTAATAAGTTTAGAGGAATGAATCTATTCGACAGAATGCTGAACAGAGAGGAGGTTCTTCTAGATCAAGTTGGAGAGCCGGTAATCTTATTGAAGAGAATATGGGACGGAGAGATCTGCAGCTGTTCTGACTCAAGAAGAATGCATCCAAAGGTTAAGTCTTGCAAGAGTTGTTATGGAACAGGATATAGTGGAGGCTACAGTCAGTATGACTACAAGCGAAGGTCAGACGGAAGGGTTATGCTAATGTTCGGAGATACTGTTGAGGACCTAAAGCTTGGCCCTCATGCGCACTTAGAGCAGCAATATGAGCCTTCAGGCTGGACTCTGCCTAATCCGGCAATAAGGGATAGAGACTTGATAGTTAGGTTTGATTTTAATGATGATGTAGAATATATTTATGAAGTATTAGATGTAACCAAAGATAAATTATTCTATAGACATTTTACAAGACAAAGAATGAGACTGAAGAGGTTGGATAAGACAGATATTGTCTATACCTTTTCGTATTCTTTAGATACTTAGGAGTTTAAAATAATGTATTGGATAAAAAACACTGCCGGAAAACCTGATGCGATGTTAACGTTTGCTTTCTTAGCGTTTTCAGTAGTAACATTAAACATTTTGTTAGCCACTTTTGGTAGAATATCTTATAAAGAGTTTGAAATAGGCTTTCAGTCTATGGAGGCTGCAGCTATGACGGCTTATCTTGCGGCTACGTTTACAGCATATGTAACTAGGCGTTGGACGGATAGGAAGTATTCGCCGCCAGAAGAGGAAGAGGAAAACAACAGTGAGTGAAGAAGCTACAGATAAGAAAACTTTTTGTGGAGCAGTTTCTAACTTTTTTAAAAGTATTGGTTTAAAAGTTAAGCTTATACTTGGGGCTATAGTAGGCATCTTTGGATTCATATCTATTTTTCTTTTAAGAAAAAAGATGAATGCTCGCCAAATTCTCGAATTAGAACTAAAGAAGGTTCGAGAAGAAATCGAGATCGAGAAAACGCAAGAAGAAATCGATAGAAATGATGTAAAGATCTTGCTGTTAGAGGGGCGCATAGAAGAAATTAAATTAGAAATCAAAGAGCTTGAAGAGTTTGAAGCACGAGACAGCGTTTCCGATGAAGAGCTTGATGAATTCTTTGACGACAGAGGGTTTTAATGTTAAAAAAAATAAATAAACTTATACTTTTTTCTAAAAATGAAAATAATGAAATTCACAATAAGCTTGTATCTATCGCAGCAAAGGTTGAGAAAAGACTCTCTTCGGGAAAAACATACCTTCTAATAGACACAAGAGAGATGGAGTCATTGGTTTCGCCAAATAGTGTGGACAAAGAAGAAGGGGTAGGAGAAATGGGGTTAGAGTTATGAATTCGTTTTTAAACCAGATTATTTCATTGGTTGTAATTATGTCAATTGTATTTACACCAAGCATAAGCTGGGCCGGAGATATTGTCACTGCAGGCACTGAGCTTACAGTAGATTCTTATGTTTTTACCATAGAGGAAGCAACGAATCTTCTTAACAGAATAGAGGAGTTGGAAGCAAAAGAGAAAGAGCTAGATAGATATATAGAGTTGGAGTCTTTAAGGGTTCAGCAAATAGATTTATATAAACTTAATTTAGACTATACTCAATCACAAGTAGATAGATATGCTCATCTAAACGTAATAAACCAAGATCTTATTGATCGTTATAACAAAAGAGATAGACTTCAAACTTGGGAAAATATAGGATTCTTAGCTTTGGGGATGGCATTGACAGTTGGGGCCTTTGTAGCTGCAGATGCCATTACAGATCAAATGGAAGTTAGCACTGGCGTATCAACCAGTTTCTAATACTAATTTTTTTTTAATGAATATAGATCTTAAAATTATAAGGATTATTAATGGCGAAATCAAAATACCCAGATAAGCTCGATACGTCTATTGAGATACCCGCTGTTAGAGATAACATTATTGAGATTGGATCCGATGTTCTTAATAGTGTACGCACAGCTATATTTCAAATAGAAAGAACTCTTGGTATAAATCCGCAAGGCGCTGTCGGTAACACTGTATCTGATAGACTGAATAAATCCTTAGACGGTAATGGAAACATATTAAAGGAAGCTCTAGACAGAGCTAATGTATTAAGCGGGCCAGTTGTAGATAAGGATGTTTCTAAAAATGCTGCAATCAACGAAAGCAAGTTAAGGCTCGACTATCCAACGCAATTATTGCAAGATGAAATATCTCAAATAATAAGCCAGCTTACTATAATTCTCACTACACTGGAAGAGCTTGCTGTGCTGCTAAATGCACACGTTCATCCTGATGCAACGAACAGACATTACGCTAAAGCAATAACGGTAGAGGCAATTGATTCAACAGGATCAGAAGTTGGAATGGTTTCTGTTGATGTAGCTACTGCTCAAGATGTTTTTGAACAAATTTTTCAATCTCATATAAATTATGACGGAAGTGATATATCAATATCAAACAGGTCGCATGAAGCTGATCAATTATTTTTTGATAACGAAGATGTTTCTGCATACACAAGCGCAGAAGATGTACAAGAGGCTATTGAGGATGTTTATGAGTACACCATTGGCCAACTTGATATACATCAGAACAAGCAACATGATAATGGAATTTTAAAATCTTCAGTTATTACATCGCCTGAAGATAGTGATGAGGGGATTCTGCTTGTTGAGGAATCAGGTGTAAACTACAGCGCTACTAGCCCTTCGGAAATAAAACAGGCAGTAGTTGTTAGGTTTGACGACCCTCCTGATGCTCCAGAAATAGAAATTAAAAAATCAGATATATTAAAAATTACAGATAACTCTGGTTCTACTGAATATCAAATTTTTAAAGTTAATTATTCAGCAAGCGGCTCTACCATAGAGTCTGTAGAGGTTTATGGACATTTCATAGAAAGCTCATCGAGTGTATCTGCGGCTAAAATTTATAGAAACATGAACAAAGAAGCAAACCATGGAGGCTTGTTAACTACGGCTAGAGAATACCAGTCTATTACGGCTACTTCTTATAGTAATGCAGATATTATTCAGATAGCAAATCCAGATGCTTCAACAATTATATCTAATCATATAAATCCTTCTGAGATTTCATTAACAAATAGATATTTTAATATAACTGTTGATGATGGCAGTGAAATAGAATTAGATATATATGATGGCACCGCAGCCAGTCAATCTCTTGACACTATTATAAAAAACTTAAATGCTCAATTTTCAGAAAATGCATCAAGCGTATCTGCATATAGAGTAGATTATGATGAAAATAAATCTCCTGAACTAGCCCTTGTTCATTCTATTCCAAGTGATATTTCGAGTTCTCATACCCTTACGGTATCTAGAGGTTCGGATGATGCTCTGGACTCTCTAGGTTTAGAAATGTTTGAAGATACAACTATCAATTCTGGATTAGGAACTGCATATTATATACAAGGCACAGAGTATAGCAGTCTTGGCACAAAGATGGCAGAAATAGGGCTCACTTTATTATCAGGAACAGCATCAGTTACTTCTTCCACAGTAGATTTCAAAGAATATGGAATAAGGGAAGGCGACTTATTGGTCGTGTCCGGATCGCCCAGTGATGATGGAACATATGTTATTCTTCAAGTGACGACAAGCAGCTTGGTTGTAGATAGGAATCAATTATCTGGAAACAAATGGTCAGGCGAGTCAGACGCGGAAACAGAATTTTATATTTATAAAAACTCAATATCATTAAATCAAATGGAGTTTGATATATCGGGCACAGGGGGTGCTAATGGATCTATTTGTGATATTTTTATGGATTACAATAGAAATGTTTTTTACAATGTAAGATTAGAGTATGGAATTGAAGCTCTTCCTGCCGGAAACAGTTTGATATCAATCGTAGATTTCAATGGAGATGTTTCTTCATACGAAGGAACATTGCTTGCCGAGCCTGATGATGCTGCGTCACCAGCGTATACCATACTAACCTTAGATGACGGTCCTCCTATTGAGCTTAAAGGTGTAGAGAATCAGTATATAGAATTAAAATCTGGGACTCATGATATAAGATTATTAATCTATATTGAAGATTCCGATAATATTTTGACATTTTTTGGATCAGCTAGTGATATAACTGTTCCTATTCTTGGACACGAAGGCGTAAACGAAGAAGAAAATATGCTTCTTTCCAGAGCCTTATTTGAATCTGGTTCTGCCAGGATTGCTGGAGCCGGAGCCGAATTCCCAAGATTATTCAGAAAGATGCGCAGAGGCAATATTTCTCAAAAAGATCTTGGAACTGATGCAATTTATGCAAATCAACAGAGGCCTTTAGAAGAAACTAGATCAAATGGAGTTATTTTCGGCCTTAGCGTAAGCCCTTCTGCTACGTCTATAGATGCAAATGATCATTATACAATAGATATAGTTCCTGGTGTTTGCTATGTAAAAGGAAAAAGATTTGAAATTAATAAAAAAGAAAATCTAATCACAGGTATAGTGGCCGCACCGACTGGTCCAGATAACTTTTTTGTAGCAGTTGATCAATGGGGCAGCATCGTATTCGCTCCTGCAGATGGAGTAACCTGCGAATGTCCTTTCGATCCTTCTAATTATTGTATTTTAAGTTCTGTAGAATATGATTTAGCAACCGTTGCCGCTATAGACTTAAGGTTATTTATTGATAATTTAGATCTTACGGTTCTTAACTCAATAACCGTAAGTCCTCAAAAGGGGATGGGGCATTTTTCAAATATAAATAAAGCATTGAAATATGCAAAAAGATTTTCCAAAATATTTCCTCAGGCCGGCACCCCTACAGTGCATTTGAAATCAGGAACCCATCAGATTGTTGTCGAGCACGCCGCTACAGGCTATGATACAGAATATGCGAACGCACATTATGATCAGGGAATGTGGATTAATTTTCCAGTCAATATAGAGGGGGAGGGATATGATACTATAATAGATATATATACCAATGAAGTAACTGATAGATCTACAGAAATTAATTTTGGCATGATAAACATTGCAGGAAGCGGATTAGGGACGCTTCCAGATGGATCTAGCGATGTCTTGTCACGAGGTGTTGTAAAGCTGAGTAATTTCAGATTAATGCAGGGACTTGTAAATATATTAGATCCACAATTGGCTGATGATGATGATCAGTCTTTGACCTTCCTGGTTGATATTGATAATGTTTGCTTTGATATGCATGATCTGAATCAGCCTGCGATGACATACCCCCTTCCTGGAGTTGCTATAACATTTATTGATTCATTAACAGCAGACTGTGGAAACTTGATAGTAAGGAATTGTTTATTTCTTAACTCATATATTGCGTTTCTTGCTGACACAAGTAGTAGTCAGATAAAAAATGTAAGTGTAATAAATAACTTTTATGATAATGACGAGATTGAAGATACCAGTGTAGGCTGGTCAACTATGGGTCTTTTCTTTGGTGATTATTTAAACTTTGATGAAATACCTCCTGAGAATAATTTTGAAGTAAGAAATAATATCCCAATTCACAACCACAGCTTGGATTATTCTGATACAGGATTCTTTCCCAGCATAGAAGGCGATAGGATAAGTCGAAACTTATCTGTTGGCCACAAGGTCGGTATAGGGACAAGCTCTCCCGGCCACCTTGATAGCACAGATGGCTTTACGCCTCCTTTGCCTATCTTGCATATAAAGAGAGGAGACGCCGGAGGAACGGTAACTGAATTTTGGCCATATGATCAATCCTTGTTAGTGCTGGAATCAGATGGTAATGCTGCAATAAATATATTAACTCCAAATGATGGAACGGGGATAATTGCCTTTGGAGATCAAGATGATGAGTTTATTGGAGGGATTAAATATTCTCATAGCGAAGAACAGATGATTCTAAGCATAAACAATACCAGTAATCTTATATTAAGCACCAAGAGCAGTACAGGAGAAGTTGCGGTCGGAATAGGCAAAGAGTCTCCTGAATCTGAAGATCCCTTTGCAACCCTGCATATAGAGCCTGCTCAAAATCTAACATCAACCTCGTATCCGCTTATTCATCTTACAAATACTGGAGATATGCATCTCGTAGATCAGGATATGTTGGGAGGGATTTACTTTGGAGGCTCAACCGATGATGGTGATAATTATGAGTATAGGTCTGCAATAATCAGGGCAGAGGCATCTGAGACTTGGAACACAAGCACATCCACGATGAATGTAGGCTCTAGGCTTACTTTTTATACAAACGGAAATAGTGCTGACTATGATTACAATAGATTTTCGATGTCTGAAGATGGAAATTTTGGAATAGGAGCAGACTTTCCAGATGAGAGGCTTGTCATTGGAGATTCGAACGATAATCACGCAAACAGAGTTAAAATAGAAGTTAAGGGCCTCGGGTATGATTATGATGGCGTATTTAGAGTAGATGCTGGCGGAGTCCAAAAGTTTGGTTGTGGATATAATGCAGGTGATGATTTGGCTGTATTTGCATATGGCTCAATTAACACTCCAGGTGATCCGAAGGGGATTACAATAGATTCTGATGGATATATATATATGCCAACTATACAGTCTGGAGTTGGGTACGAAATACATTATGAGTCTTCTACAAGTGAGATAATAAAAGCTTCATCAAGCATAAGGCGCAAAAGAAATATTCAATCTCATAATGTTGGACTTAGTGAAGTTTTAAAAATGAATCCAGTATATTTTCAATTTAAATCGGATAAATCTGATACTAAGCGTATAGGTCTTATAGCAGAAGAGTTATACGAGGTATGTCCTGCGCTTGTAGCCTTAGGTCCAGATTGTAAATTTGATGAAAACGGAAGAGAAACTAATGAGTTGATTTCCGATAACCTAGTTCCTGACGGATGGAGTTCACAGGCAATGATCGGAGTTCTTATAAATGCTATAAAAGAATTAAATGAAAAAGTTAAAAAATTAGAGGATAAAAATAAAGAATAATGGCAAAGTCAAATTATCCAAATAAATTAGATACATCAGTAGAGATTCCAGTAATTAGAGATAATATTACTGAAATTGGTTCAGATGTACTTAATAGCCTTAGATCTGCAATATTCAATATAGAAAAGGCTCTTGGGATAAATCCGCAAGGAGCAACTGGGAATACTGTTGCTGCAAGATTATCGAATGCTTTGGACGAAAATGGAAACATTCTCAAAGAAGCCTTGGATCGTTCTAATGTTCTCTCGGGACCAATTACAGATTCGGACGTTTCCAAGGTGGCAGCTATTGACGAAAGCAAGCTTCGACTTAATTATCCAACTCAATTACTGCAAGATGAAATATCTGTTTTAGATAATAAGATTGAGCTTTTTATAGCAACCTTAGAAGAGCTAAATGCAATATTGTCTGCTCATGTTCATCCTGATGCAGTAAATAGACACTATGCTCAAGCTATAACTGCCGTAGCTGCAGATGTAGAAGAGTCATCTAGTGCTACAATGACCTTAGAGGATGGAAGCCTGCAAGAAGTTTTAGAAGAAATATATAATGCTCATATAAATTATACTGGAGAAGGAATTGAGTTAGAAAATAATTCACATCAAGCCTTGCAGCTTTTCTACAACAATGATGATACATCTGATTTAATCCCTTCATCGAGTGTGCAAGGAGCTATAGATGACTTAGCCGCTCTGGAAGGTCAGAGTGTAAGAAATTCTAATTTAAATTTTAACTCAAACGGAATAGTCAGAACAGGCTCGGTATATGATGAGTTTGAAGATGAAGATGTAGGCACAATACTTGTAGAGGCAAACTTAATAACTTATGATGCTCCAGATGATTCTAGTAAACATATTATTTCTTTTTCAGAGGGGCCGACGCCACTTGCTGATCCAAAGCCTTTTGATGTATTAACAATATTAGATTCTCCAGATGAAGATGATAATAAAGAATATGTAATATCAAAAGTAGAGCTAACCGTAGATGGGGATATGAATAATGTAGAAGTTTTTGGAGGCCCAAGTTACGAGATTACAGTTGGAACGACTGCAAAAATAACAAGAAGCATATATTCTACTTACAATGAAAATGGATTAAACTGTGCTGTTAGACCAAGATATTTAAAAAGCAATACTCCAGACATACAAGTAGCACACCCAAATGCTGCAACCATTATATCGTCAGGCATAAAGCCAGAGAATCTTTTAGATGGATCAGTTGATACTATAGCTTTAGAGATAGATGGAGGAGATTCTGTTGAAATTCCTCTTTATAATTCTAATTACGAAAATCAAACTATTGATACTATTGTTCATGCAATAAATGAATATGTTGTAGAAAACAAATTAAACATTCTTGCATACAAGCTTCGATCATTAAGATGTTTCGAATTAGCAATATCTCATATCCTTCCAAACTTTAGAGAAGATTCAAAGAATAGGACTATAAAACTAGTTGAAGCATCATCAAATGATGCATCAGAAATTTTGGGAATGTCGTACCTTTTAGACAGAGAAGTAGAAGGATCCGCAGGAAATGCTTATCATATCAATGGAAGGCTTTATGAAGACTTTGGCCAAATAAAAGAATACTCATCTAGTTCTGTTTCAATAAGCTCTGGAACGACAGATATAGATTCTATAACAGCAGAATTTATAATAGACGGAGTAAGAGCCGGAGATCTTTGCGTAATAGAAGGATCATCAGATTCAGATGATGATGGAACATATAGAATACACTCTCTTGATAATGATATTTTAACTCTTGATTCGTCTGGCTCAGCTTTATCTGGAGAGCTTTCAGAAGATTCTTCTGTATTCATAGTAAGATGCACAGCGCCAATTGGCGAAATGGAGTTTGAAGAAATCGATGGATTAATCATGATTGATGTATTTGTTGATGAAGAAAAAAATATACATTTTCAAAGAAAAGCAGAGATGACAGGCACTCTGCAGAGCGGCACATTTTATGCTGTTGTCTCTGATACCTCTGCAGGATTCATAGTCGATGGAGATGATTATACATTGCATGTAGACTCCTCTGGAATGGCTTATTTGGAACAAAATCCAAGTGGATCAGTAGGGGCAGAAGTTTTCGTAGGAGGAACAGGACGTTACAAAGTTTTTTCTAATGACGGAATGGCTTATGTGGTTCTTGATGTATATACAACAGATCTTCCCACTGGCAGCAAAAGCTGCAATCTTGTAGGCTATAACAGTGTAAGCAGAAGTGTATTGCACCTATGTAGAGGCATATATTCTTCTAAGCTTGGTTTTATTCTTGGAGATTTAACCCCAGGCGTTGGTGGGGCAATACCAAGGCTTATAGATAAAAGAACAACTGGAACCACCGATGATACAATTATATCAGAACCATTTCTTGAAAGATATATTCAAGGCCCTAGAAACGAATTGCGTGGAAGCGGAATTATAAGAGCGGCTAGTATAGATAGCGCTGTAGATAACGCAGATGGAACATGCACAATAACGGTAAACCCAGGAGTTCTTGTTGTCAACGGAGTTAGGTTTGAATACCTGGGGGTTCAAGAGCTTCTTTATAGATATGGAGAAGATGAAACTGATTTAAATAATTTTTATATCGCATTGGATGGGTTTGGCTGCTTGACTATTGAAAACGAAGTAGATACAGACACAACTGGAATTGCCCCTACTTTTGTCTCTCCATTTTCAAACCAAGTTGTAGCTCATCTTGGTTACGTAGAACCAGACGGAATAGGGTCAACATTAACTCCAACAGACTTGAGATTATTTGTCGATCATTTAGATTATAAGATTATAGCGGATATAACTGTTGCCAATGATCAGAGGTTTGGGCATTTTACGGATATCAAAACAGCTGTAGATTATGCTAGAATGTTTTCAAAAATGTTTCCCGACATGGGGACTCCAAGTGTTTTTATAAAAGAAGGAGTATATGAGGTAAGTGAGACAATTTTAATAGACTTTGATCTGGAGATTAGAGGGTCTGGGGCAAATACTGTAATTCAGCGCTCTGGAGATATGCTGAACGCAACTATGCTGTCTCATGCCGGGGACTCTTATGCAATAGAAGGTTCAGTGTTTCTCGTCGGAGGTGATGTTGATCCTTATGATTACAACACTTTTGATTCAGGATCAAGTGATAATATAGTAAATGGTGTAACGTTTAAAGACTTCACCTATAAGCAGCCAGATGGAGGCGCAAGCGATGCGATAGAGGGCGCTGTAATAAATATTATTCAAGAAGTAAATAATGATCCAAGCTCAGAGTATTCAAATACTATGTTTAGAGTTCTTAATGTAAACTTTTTAGGAATTGGAAGAGGCGCTACTGCTGATACCGTCGAGGGCGTCAGCGGAAGATGGGACGAGCCATACGAGATGGCCATAAGACTCGGCTATGGTGCGGATAAGGACGAATACTTCGGAAACCTAGTTGTTGATGGTTGCTATTTTAGTTTTATGGGGTTTGGTGATGGTGCAGTCTATCTGGATAGAGGCTGTGTTTATAAAAACGTCATTATAACTAATAATATTTCAATGAAAACTTCATATAGCGCATCTCAAGTCCCGGGGGATACCTCTGGGTATAGTTACGGCATAGTAAGCAACGAGTCTCTTTATGACGTTCCATCTGATTTTTATGGACTGATAGAGGCGGGTAATACATCAGATGATCAATATTAGAGAGAGAAATGTCTAAGCCAAAAGAACAATCAGCAATAGACGCAATTTATATTATTCTAGATAAACTGGAACTTCTTGACAAACGGGTTCAAGTTATAGATGATAATGTAAAAATCCTTAGCAATAAGGTGTCGAAGCTGAACAGGAATGCTGCAGTAGCTGCTGTTACTGCTCCGTCCTCTTTTGATAAGAGTTTTACTGAGCCTAGCCCTCGAAAACAACAAAAAGTTGAAAAATTGGTCTTAGGCAAAATAAAGACTTATGGATACATTGTTAACAAGGTTAAGGTGCCTATAGAGGACGTAATTGTAAACGTATATGACAATAACAATAAGCTGGTTAAGAATTCAAAAACTAATGGAGATGGGTATTGGGAAGTTCGGTTGCCTTCCGGAAAATATGGAGTAGAATATATACACAAAAAGTTCAAGCCAATTAATAGGGTCATAGAACTTTCTGATGAACTCCGTGAATATGAGGTAAGGTAATGTTTGCTGTAAAAATTTTTAGTAAAAAAAGAAGAAAAAATAATATCCTAGAACGAACAATTCAAAATCTATCTGATTTTCTTAAGAAAGAAATGAGTTGCAGTGTGAATATTGTTTCTGATAATAATTCCATAGAAATGGTTTCTGGTAATTTAGATACTAATAATGGTGAGATTATTACAGAGTTAATGTTTAAAAAAACCATCGTTCTTAATGTTGATGATTTAAACGATAAACAGAATTTAGATAAGTACGTTAAAGAGATTAAGCATTTTTGCAAACAAGTTTCTAGCATAGATGAATTGAAATATTTGCCGATAAATTTTAGGGAATTAAAGAATGATAGATGAACAGAATTTACCCGGAACAGGATCCAATGGTGATCATGTAGTCTATTCTAGTTTTTTTTCTGATAATCATATTGTTCAACAGACGGCGATTGTTCATCCGAAGACGTTGTTAATCGATGGCCTAAGAAAGGTTTTTAGAGGTGACTCTATATTTACATATAGAGATGATGAATATGGATATCCTCTTACTCCGGATCAAACAGGAATAGATATAGATTCAGAAGAGACCACAAAAATATTAATAAGTGATACATATAGATATGAAGTTAAGTTTTTCCCAGCAATTGTAGTTAAGTCAAGTGGCGGCTCTTACAAGCCTTTGTCTTTTAATCAGAATATGACTTATAAATACAGGACAGACCTTGTAGAGACAGATTATGGGTCCAGAAAGGTAATTAGCACGCCAACACACAGAGTGTATGCAGGACGTTGGGATTTAGGGTTTGAGTTAGGGATTTACTCTGAAAGTCAAAGTGAATTAGAGGAGTTGGTAGACATAGTTTCTATGGCTATACAATATGTTCTATGGAATGAACTTAGAGCTAGTGGGTTATTTGTGCATCAAGTAAGGATTGGGGCAGAATCTGCAGAGCCTTATGCTAATGACTATGTATATAATACAAGCGTTAGTTTAAACACTTATTCTGAGTGGAGAGTGGAAATTCCGATAGAAAATCTTGTGGAGAAGATAGCTTTTAGCATTCAGCCAACATGGCATCCAATTCCAGGTCAAAAAACACAGGCAGATTTACTATCCAGTCGGTTTGATGACATTATAGAATTAACAGAGATTTCCTAAAAGAATATAAGAAATGAAACTACTAATAATAAATAATTTGATGAGTTATTGCAAATGCGGAGGAATTTAAATGGCTAACATACCCGGAATTTCAGGCTTCATTCAACCTGGAGCTTTCGCAAGAGACAGAGTTGTCACTCGCGGCGTCTCTATTCCAGGCGGATTAAGAATAGTTTGCGTTATGGGCGAAGGCCGAAGCGAAGAAACTGTTGTTCAATCTGCTGTTGGAGGAGGCGAAGATGGCAGTTCTGATTGCAGCCCTACAGGGAGTGGAGATGGACGCTTTTTTAAGCTCCAAAGCGCTCCAGTTGTAAGCGGCAGAACAGAGCTTAGGTTAAACGGTACACTTCTATTTGGTATAGAAGACAACATTGATGCCAATGGATTTGATTCGGCTTTTGACTTTAGGTTAGATCCAGAAACTGGATGCCTTGAATTGCAAGGAGCCTCTATTGGCGACCAAGATGGCAATGGTTACTCTGCAAGCAGTATGAACATAGGAACTGGAACGATTATAGAGGAAACATGTGATCCATACTCTACTCTGGGTGTCCTTGACGAGACAGCACCAGCAGAAAGATGGACTGTAAGATGCGTGAGTGTTGTAAGAGACGCTAACGGAGATCCAATTCCTGGCATGGCAACTTTTACAGCTACAGGATCTGTGTCTGGATTGATATATGATGACTCAGGAAGTGTTATAACTTTCCATAGTTCTTATTATACAAGCGGAAGCGGAGCAACGTCAGGGTCTGCAGATGAATGTATAGACGGTTTTATTCTTGTGGCAAGCACCGATACAGGCCGAGATGGTCGGGCAGATCTGAAAGATGGAGACGAAACTCCTCATACGACAGATTCATTTATTATAACAGGAGATTTAGTCTCTCATGGTCAGGTTTTGGCCGGAGACACTCTTTGTGTAGATGGATATGTTGGCATAGAGATTGAATCTCTTGAGTACGATAGTGGTACCGACGAAACAACCTTAACCTTAGTTACAGACGGCCTTGGCCCAGGAGATATTGAGACATGGACAGCGGATCTTGAGACCTGGGACATTAGAGCTACAAATCTTCTTATGGATGATCCAAGCGTTTCGCATGACCAAACAACTGGATTGCCAGATTCTGACGGAAAGTTTACAAGTGCAGACGTAGGAAAGACGGTACTGTTATGTCCTGGCACTAATTTTGCCGGAGGCAGATATACTGTTAGCGCAGTGACTTCTACCAGAAGACTTAGGGTGCATGAGCTTGATGATGAAAACGAAGGGTTTCCAGATATGGAAACTACAGGAGGAACAGGCCTCTCTGGGGTGAACGGACTTTCCGATGAAGGCTTGACCTTTCATATGCTAGAAAATAATGGCATTATACTATTAGGAATGCAAGAAGGTTCTGTTGCTTTTGAGGTGGGCGATAAATTTTATGTTGATGTAAACTCAAGAGCATTAGCTGCCGGAGATTCTTTAGAGGCAAATTATATTTATGAAGGCGATCTAAATGATCCGCAATTTTTCACAGAGGCTATAGATTTATTTAATAAGCATGGGGTTCCAAGCGAAGATAATACTCTTGCCCTTGGCTCTCAGATGGCCATGGAAAATGGTGCTCCAGGAATCTTGGCAATACAATGCAAGCCTCCAGTTCCAAGAAGAACAACAGTAACCTTATTAGAAGAGAAAGATTCTTTAGGGGTTGGTGGTTTTTCAAGTTGTTATTCCGCAGGTACAGAATCAGGAGATGCTTGTGAGGTAGATGATTTAAGATTTGTTATTCCAAGGCCGATTACAGGATTGCGAAATGGAATGCCCGATCCAGATTCCCGTGTAAATATTTTCTTTGTAAGAGATGGAGAAGACATACAGCTATTTCCGAACAAAGTTGCTTTTTACAATTCTCAGCTTGAATCTGATATTCAGCAAGGAAATTGGATAGACAGTTCTGATAATGCTTTCTCTTATACGATTGTTAACACAGGAGTAGACATTGTAGGAAACGGTGATCAAGGCGAGATTGATGAAGATACTACTGGAGTTTACTTTACTACATCAGAATTTGATTTTGACGGAGCACATGTTGGACATGTAATTGTTGTAACTAGTTTAGAAGACTCTGCTGAAAGTTGGGATACAAGATCTGCAACAACCGCAGAGGATGAAATAGCGACAGAACTTGGCCTTCTGAATAATGGTGTAGAACTTATAATTACCGCCATTGCAGATGACTCAAAAGTATATGTAGCAGATAACAATGATGGAGAAGACCTCTCTGGACTATTGTCCTCATCTTATGAAGATGTTCAATACTTTATAAAGGATTTAGAAAGTAGTACTCAGGATGGAGCTCTCTTGCTTCACAATGATCTTGTTACAAGCGGAGCCTTGAAAGAGGGAGACGGAGTTAAGATTTCCTATATAGATGAGAATGATGCAGATTATTTTGATACTAATTGGTTCAATGCCCTTGAGGCCCTTGAGGCTGCAGACGCCCAGATAATGGTTCCGCTGCCTTCGCAGGCTATTTCATCTATCTTTAGAGCAACAGTAAATCATTGTGAAAACATGAGCTCTGTTGCAAACAGAAAAGAGAGAGTCGCATTTATTGGCGCTCAGATAGGAGTTACCTCGGCTGCCTTAATAGGCACAGAAGAAGTTGCTGTTGAAGATATAGGAATTATAGAAGGTGTACAGGGTGATGATCCAGAAGAGGTTTTGAATGGAAATGTAGAAGACCTTGTTAACTTTAAGCTTAGTGATAATTACACAAGCAATAGATGTGTTTTCTTCTTCCCAGATGCGATTGTTAGAAATGTAAGCGGAACAAACATAGAGTTACATGGATTTTATATGGCCGCAGCAGCTGCAGGATATTTATCTGCAAGACAAAATGTGGCAATACCACTAACGCACAAATCCTTATCCGGATTCTCTCTAACCAGAGACAAGGTCTTTAGGCAGGTTACTTTAAATAGTCTTGGCAACGTTGGAGCTACAGTTGTAGAGCCTGTTACCGGTGGCGGAAAAGTTCTTGCAGGAAGAACCACAAGCAATTCTGGATATGTTGAAGATGAAGAAATTTCAATAATTTTTATTAGAGATATGGTTAAACAAGTTTTGAGAGGATCATTAAAAGGATATATCGGAGGCGTACAAAGTGCTGATACAAACAACTTGGTATCGGCAAGAGTTAATTCTATTATGTCAGGTCTTGTTACGCAAGGTTTAATTACAAGTTATCAAAACATTCGGGTCGAACAAGATAAGGTCGATCCAAGACAAATTAACGTATACCTGCAATTCGCTCCAGCTTATCCTATAAATTACATATTTATAGATATCGAAGTTGGGGTTGTTTAAAATAGGAGAAAACAATGGCAGATTATCCAAGCACAGGAACAATACTCGATAATCCAAATACTGGATCTAAGACTAGAACTGGTCTTTCAACACAGATTATCGTGTATGTTAATGGGGAGCCTGTTGGAGCAATACAGTCTTTCCAGGAAACTCAAGCAAGAAGCAATAAGAGAATTTCAGAAGTGGGAACCGATGGAATAATCGAAATAGTTCCACAGGCTCCAGCGCAAGTTACGCTATCAGTAAACAGAATAGTTTTTGATGGCCTCTCTTTGCCGGAATCTTTCTCAAGAGGTTTTAAGAATATTCATGCTCAAAGAATTCCATTTGATATAGTAGTTATAGATAAGTTTACAGGCACAGATAATGATGCTGTAGTAACAACTTATCATAATTGCTGGTTTAGCAACCTAACAAAGACTTACCAAGTTACTGACTATACAATCGCAGAATCTGCAAATATAGATTGTGAATTCGTATCCTCCACTAGGGCTGGCGAGGCTGTTGCCGAAAGCCAGGGCGTTCAGGGTGGTCGTGAAATTCCGAATAGACAGACCGATGCCGTCGAACAAGCTACTGACTCCGGTCAGGCAGGACGACGCGGCGCTCTAGATTTCCCGGGGCTTATTTCCGCAGCTTATTAAGATAGATTCATTGAATATATAAAACACCATCTTTTTCAAGGTGGTGTTTTTATTTTTATAAAATAGTATAATAATTTTAGTATAATCTAAGAAAAGGAGATTGCATGCCCAGAAGAACTGGAAAAATTACTCGTTCTGAAGAAACTGTTGAAGATGACAATATAGAGATTGAGCGTGTTGAAGATGATCTTCAGGACAACTATGCAAACACTATGCTCAATTTGGACAACTTAAGAGACCTAATCTTTCTAGGAAGGCTTAGCGAGACGGTGGACATAGCAGGTTTTAAATTTGTTGTATCTACATTATCTGGCAATCAGCAAAGAGAGATTATGCATCAAATTATGAAGTTTGACCAAACTGAAAGGTTGCTGGATATAAAGCCAATAACAGTATCATATGTTATTGAGTCAGTTAATGAAATTCCTCTTGCAGAACTTTGTAAAGATGATTCTTTAACAGAAGACGCAGAAAGACGATTAGCTGTTGTGTTAGACATGCAATCTGTTGTTATAGAAAAAATATATCAAGTTTACGAAAAGCTATCTATAGCTTCTAATAAGGAAATTGGTTTAGAAGATTTAAAAGCGTAGCTGAGGAGCCCATCAGCAGGCTTCGTTGGAATCTATGTAAGGCTTGGAAGTGTTCCATCGATGATGAAAAATTTCGGAACATGGGCGAGGCCCAAATGGCTTGGTACGCTCAAATGCTTAGACTCGATCAAGAAGACGAATACAGATACCATTTAGACTTTGTTGAGTATATGGCATCATTTTGGAATTCTGACGCTGTACAAAAGATTAGAGACATGAGAGATATGAAGGAAAGTGATAGATTTGCTTCAGATGAAGAGTTTGAAAGACAAATTACAGAAAGAGACTTTAAAAAGAATGAAGATTTAATTAAAGCAATAAAGGATAAATATAAAAATACTAATTTAGATGATATTGATAGAGATGGATCACGAAGCGCTAGAGAGTCTAGATTGCCAAGAGATATGTCTAAATTATTTAAGATGACAGGCGAAAAGATAGAGTAGAATGGCCAAACCAACAGACTTAGCAGGAGCTTTAGAGGTTATAGCTGAATATGAAACCCGGCTGGCAAAGCTGGAAGAGCAAGGCGGACGTACGTCTAAAGGTATAGACAGTGTTTCAACTTCTTTAGACAATCTTTTTGCGTTAGGATCAAAAGCCGAGCGCATGGAGGGCCAAGTTGGTAACGTGTCCTCAGCGTTTCAAGATATGATAGACACAGTAGATGGCGGCATTGAAGGGGTGAATGCCACCATGGCAGGCATGGGCGGTGCTTTATCTACATTCTTTCCTGGAGCAAGAGTTGCTGCGCCTTTCTTGGGAGCTTTAGGAGCAGTTGGTAAGTCCGTAACGATGGTAGGAGGCGTTGCTATAGCGGTTGCAGAATCTATGGTAAACCTCTTCGACAAACCATCAGAAGATATGCGCATGTTCGATAACCAGATGTTTAATGTGGCGAAAAGATTTGGAGGAGCACATGATGAGGCTAAAAAGTTTGCAGATTCATTAAAAACAGAGACAGCAAGCGAATTTGCAAGATCTATGTATATGACTAGAGATGAGATGGCCGCATTTGTATCGGCTACAGATCGTACTAGTTTATCTTTAGAACAATTAGGTGAAACTGTAGATACTGGCATTGGAGTTACTACTTTGTACGCATCAGTTTCAGCACAAGCTACTGCTATGAATATTAGGGCCGGCGCGGCCGCAGAGCTTCTTAATACGGCTATGAACAAGCAGGGGAAGAGTGCTCAAGACGCCGTTGAAATGCTTGGATCATTTTCTGGCATAGCAGAGAAAACTGGTTTAACCGCTGAAAAAGTAGCACAAACGCTTAACAGTGCTGTTAGTGGATTTACAAAGCTTGGTTTAGCAGCAGATTTTGGTCGTCCTATCTTAGAGGGTTTTAGTCATGTTATGGATGATATGGGCCTCGGCATTGAAAACGCTACAGAATTGACAACCTCTTTGACAAGCGCTTTGGTTGGAATGACGACTAGTTATGAAAATGCATATCTTATGCAGCAAAGAGGCGGCGTAGATCTCGGCGGCGGTGGTGGAGGTGTTCTTGGAGCGTCTATAGGCATGCAGGCAGCCATGTTAGAGGCAGAGAAAACTGGTGATCAGGCGGCTATTGGTCAGCAATTAGTCACAGGACTTAGAGATACTCTCACCTCATTTACCGGTGGAGATATAGTAACTGTTCAGCAAGCAGCTGAGTCTCCAGAGCTTCAAAATCAATTTTATGTTCAGCAACAAATGCTGTCAAAGCAATTTGGCATAAGCGACCCTCAGCAGGCTACTCGTGTTTTAGATTTATTGGCGGATTTAGATGAAGCAACAAGAACTGGTGATGCAGATGCTAAGGCAGAGTTGGAAAAACAATTATCAAACGAGATGGACGGACGAGACAAAACATTAGGAGAATGGGACAAGGCTAACAGGCAATTAGAAATTCAATCTAATTTATTAGCAGTTGTAGCAAGGTCTGGTTTAGAGGCGGCTCGGGGGATAGCGGCAGAAGGAAGAGAGAGGCTTATAACGCCGGGAATTGAAGCTTCCGGAAAAGCGGCTCGGGACACAATGGAAGAAAAGCTTGCAGATTGGGGAATAACACCTGACGATCCTATGTATGAGACTTTAACATCGGGAACTACAGGCTCTGGAGGCGGCACTGGAGGGACTACTGCTACGAGAGCAGCGGCATTGGCCGTCGCAGGAAGAGGGGATAACGCAGGAACTCTGCAGGCCGCACTATCTGGAAACTCGGGAATAGGAGGCTTGACGGCTAATTCTACGCGTATGGCGATGCAAAGCAATATTAATATGGCGGCGTCTAATCTGGCAGCGGGAACATCTGAGGAACAAATACGGGCTGCCGGAGCAGCGAATAGAGAGGAGTATGAAATCTCTCTTGCTAAGGCTATAGCTGCAGCATTAAGTGATAGTTTGCATATGACTATAGATATGACGCCTGCGGCTGGTTCTAATCTTGAGATCTTGAGCGAAGCTAATTCTAATCTAAGTAGAGGTGGAAATTATTCTGGTACACCTCCTGGATAGTAATAAGGATTAAAATGGAAGAAATACAAAGACAAACAATAATATTCTTTTTGCCAGTAAGCATGGAAGCGCTTACTAGCGATCAAGATCCATATGCTGCATCAAAAGATGGAGAAACATTTTGGGATAAAAGACAGATGTATATGAATCCGCAATCAGTTAGTATTAGGGATTCAAAGCTTATTAAGTCAGACCTGTCAAAAGGAGGCTTCGTTGTTCAGTATTGGGGAGAGCAGCTTCCTGTTATGGAAGTGAACGGAACAACTGGATCTTCTGGTATAGCTGGCATTAACGTTTTAAAAGATATTTATAGACATGAACAAATTCAATATAGACAAGTTTTGGCTGATAGGCAAAGGCAATTAGCAGAAGCTGCCCTTGCTGCTGCTGCCGAGGCGGCGTCGGCTTTGTCGGAGGCTACAAGTGCTGGTGATGTATTAACTCTTGGAGCAGATTTGTTAACAGGTGGCGCTTTTTCTAGCGCTGTATCTGGAGTTAGTAATGCTATAGACATAATAACAGAGCCTTTTGGAGGAGGAACTAGTTTTGGAACCACTTATGGTGGTTCGGGAACGTTTACTTCTGTTCCAACATTGGCTGCTTTTGCTACAAATGTAGATATGTATTATCAGGGAGAATTTTACAGAGGTTACTTTACTAATTTTAATGTAACCGAGACAGCTACTGAGCCAGGACATTTTTCTTATACTTTTTCTTATACTATAACAAGAAGATCAGGAAAGAGAGAGAACTTTATGCCATGGCACAGAGAAGCAACAAATGCAGATGGAGAAACTGTTATGAGCCAAAGTACATCGGAATCAAAAGGACTTGTTCCTGGCTCTGATTTGATGTCCTTTCCTCCCAGTGATCCATTGGAGCTTGGAGACTGGGTTAGTGGGGTCTTAAATGAAGATAATGACGTTGGAGTCGTTGGAATGGTAAGTAGTGAATTTAAAGAACCTCCATTTGGCGTTGAAGATGATAAAAATCTGGTACCATCAAATAGGCGAGCGCAAATAACTAAACCAGGAGAGAGTTAATAATGGCAGCAAGAGATCCGTCTGATATATATAAAGCAGCATCTTTAACGTTTCAAAAGGCAAAAACAAATATCATGGAAGGAACAGATCCTTTTCATGTGTCATTAGTTGGAACTGGAGCTTCTGTTTTTCTAGATCAAAATCATGCAAATTCTATAACTCCTGATACTAGAAACATTGTAGCAATGTCTCCTGAGGCTACAATTTTAGTAAAGAAAAAAGTATTTTCAGCCCTAAGGAGTGCAAATGATTTAAGATATATAGACAAGACTGAAAAAATGCTTTTACGAGCTACAAAGGCTTTGTTTGCATATAAAGTTCAGCAAATAAGGGCATATGAAAGTCTTTCTAAATTTGAAAGTTTTTATGAAGATAATCATATGTATAGTATGAATTTGCTTTCTTCTTTCATAAAAGAAGCCTCTCTGCTGGATCTTGATAAGTTAGGATTTACAGCAGAGGAATATGCAGAGAAAAAGTTGCAAGAATGGCTTGATGAGTCTATGGGTAAATACTTGGAAACAAATGATGGTACCGTAATTACTTTCGATGCAGAAACAGGTCAATTTTCACAAGCATCTATAGAGCTTCCCACTCAGCCTTTCGCAAGCCCTTTTGGAACTGGGCCGACAGGATCATCGGGACCGTCAGTAATGTTGGAAGCAAGAGAGTCAATAACAAATAGAGAATATATACAATCTTTGCCCGCCTCTCAGGCAAAGGCTATTATGAGTAATAAAAAAAATGAATTTAAAGCAGAATACGAAGGTATTGATGGAAGCGCTTCGGCTTTAAGCAATGCCAGTGAAGACTTATCTATAAGTGCTGATACCTTCTTTGGTGATGTTGCAGACGTATTGGGATTTGCTGCTTCTGCAGAAAATTACAATGCTATGAATGAAGATATAACTGAAGTTCTTAGAAGAAATGCATTTTCTACAGATAGCTATTTGACAAGGTGGATCGTTGATCCAGATGCTGAAGAGAATTATATAATAGGCCCAGGAACTGGAGTTATTGAGGTTGCCTTATTTAATAACTTTACTACATCTACAAACTATAACTCTAGTCCTTCTACTGCTAGTTTTGCAATGACATATCCATATAGGATAGGAACAGTTTTAGAGGATGATATAGAAGTCGCAATAGAAGAAGCTCTTTATGGTACCGTAGGGATACTTGAAGATATGATGAATGGAGGCTTCAGAACAGAAGGTATGGGCACTATATCTGGCCCGCAAGAAAGCACTATGCCTCCGATAGATGGAGCTTCAGTTATATCTGCCGCCTTAGAGCTTGGTGGAGCAGGGTCTATGGATTCTTCTTTGGATACAGATTATATCAGAGATAGGCTTAGAACCTTTTATCTTGGAAAGCCTTTTATAAACCCACCTGATCCAGTTCATTTTTATATACGTGGAAACAGAACATTTACAGATTATACAGATCTTGGGTCATCTTATCCGGAAGAAGCAAGCGAAGCGCCTTTTGATTCAGGATATTTAGAAATTGATGATGTAATACTAAAAGCAGAATATCAACTCTATACAACTCAATCAATTTCCTATGAGCAATATAAAAGCATTAGAAAAGCCCAAGACAGCTCTTTTGGCATGATCCATGTTTTTGGAGGCTTTGTTACAAATACTTCAGAAACCTTTGGAGGAGGCTATTGGACCTTAAATGTTTCTTGTACTGATAATATGAGTTGGTTAAATTGGAGTAGGTTTGCTATACAGCCATCATTGTCTGATCCAAAGAATATGTTAGAAGATCCGTTGACACCATTTGAATTAGTCAAGGATGAATTAGGGCAGGTTGTTTCTTCTGAGAAAGATTTATTATATGAAAACAAGCTTTTGTTAGATACAGGACTTTTAAGTTTTGATTCTGGTCTGTTTGCGGGACAAAATGTTACAGAGGGGAATTTGCTTCAAGGGCAATATAATGGAATGGGGTCTTCGGGTGGAAAGAAAATACTTCAGCATCCAAATGGCTTCGTCTATAGATGGAAAACAGGGATAGTAACTGCCACTGGAGGATTTCAGGCGGTAGATCCCACGGGTGAGAATCAGGCTGCATCTACTCAGTTTTCTCAAAGATATTCAGTTACAGCTGCTCAAGATGTTTTAAATAATTTAGATATTCCAAATATTTTAAGCATTTTAATAGTTGGGCAGCCATATAATATAGAAACTTTTATAGAACAATCTTTTGCTGCACATAATAAAAAAGATAAATCTGTAAACCTAAGTCCTGATGATCCATTGACGGGGGTCGTTGAGGCAGTTAGAAAACAGAATGAATTTTATGGAAACTTTCATCCCTACAGAATGTTAAGCGTTAGCTCTGCTTCTGCAGAGCAGATGATGAATCAAGCAGGAATACGCGAAGTTGCAAATAATAATGTTAAGAGTTTGCAGAAAAGAAAGGTAAAGATTAGAAAGAAGATAAGAGATTTAAATAAAAGCCTAAAAGCTGGTGCGGAAACCGGCATTCCGGCATCTGCCTTAATATCGACATTGGAAGCAGAGATTGCTACAATTGATGGAGCAATACAAAATCAAGTCAGAACAGGAATGCAAGCTAATAGCTCTTTGACAGCAGCCGATGATGTTGGGATTCAAATAAGTTTATCAGGCTTGGCGCAGGTCGGAGAAGCCCTTGTATCGGGAGATGAGGATGAAAATCACGATATAACAAGAGGAATGATGCTTGTAGGCGCACAAAGAAGAATCGAAGATGTTAGGCTGAATAGAGATAGAAATTTATTTATAGTATCCGATCAATATGATATGGCAGACATTAGACCATTCATCATGAATTTGAACAATTCAGGATGGAAACTATTTGATAGTACATATGTTGATGTTTTTCAAAAATGTAGTGCAGCTACAAGCATGTTGCATTTAGAATTCTTTTGTAACACACAAGGCCATCTGGAGTTTAGGCCACCACTTTGGAATAGGGTTCCTATTTCAGTTTTGAAAGAAGTTATAAAGCTTCAAGAAGATACAGATGTATCAATTATGCCTTCTTTTATAACAGACTTATTCCAAACAAGAATCGAAGGCTTGTATTTGCAAGTGCATACATTAAATGTAAAAATAGTTTTGATATCACTTATGATGGGTAAGTATCCAGATTTATATTTGATTCCAAATATGAAACTTTCTGGTCCAGACTCATTAGAGTTTTTTGGAGTAAAAGCACCATCAGGACAGGCCAGTGCAGGATCTGGATTTCTAGGAAGCATTGGATCGTTTCTTACTGCTAGTTCTGGACAAACTGGAGCTTTACAGTTAGACATGATGGAATATCAAAATTCAACAGGTGATTTGGTCGAACAAAATAATTCATTATTTGGCGATGGATTGCAAGTTACTGCATCATTTCAGGAAAAGGGAGATATTTTAGGAGGAGACACAGAATCTTTGCTTGGATCTTTTGACCCCATCTTTCAAGAAGACGTTGGAGCTTTTGATGATCTTCTCACTATGGCAGCATCTGCCGGAAAAGGAAGGAACTTTAGACCTCCTGCTCAGCATTTGGCGAAGCCTGGAAATTTAAACGCTATAAGAAATACATTTAAAAAAGAATTCGGAAGAGACCCTGCACAAGGCCTTGGGATTGATATGGTAAACGGATTTCATAATGATAATTTTGTTCATATGATGGATGCAGATGATATAGACAATGTATTATTAGGCAGCGATGGGCTCTTGACTAAGCTGAAGAAGGCCATCTCTGATAGAGATAGTTATGTGTCTATGCTTCAGGCTAATATAGCCAAGCAAGAAGAGCTGGAAGAAATTGAAGTATTTCTTGGCACCGGCGAAGAGGCTGACGATATAACATCATCCGAAGGTCTCCTAAGTGGTGCGACAGATTTTCTAGAAAAATTAGCAACGAGTATACAAAATACTGTAGAAATTATAACCGGTAAAGTTGCAGAAGGAACTGTGTATGACCACTTGCTCGAAGATGACTCAAGAAATCTTTTAGGATATGGATCCGGAAAGAGGTTTATATTAAAAGATGAATACATTATTAATGCTACATTTACAGAGAATCCTCCTGACTTTACAAGAGTAGATGTAAAGGGAGACGCGCCATTAGGCTTGGGAGAGGGTCTGAACTCAGCAGTTGATGGGCTATACTTCTGGGCAGGCGCAACGGATTTTGACCTATGGAGGCAGTATGGTTATAAATCTGGCGGAGAAATATCGTTGCCATTCGTTAGTGATGCAGAGGGTCAGGCTAGGCCATATGCAATTTTGGAATTAATATTACAAAAGATGAGTATTAATAAGGCGAGTGTTACTATTGCGGGAAATGAGTTTTATCAACCTGGAGATACAGTATATGTTCCATCAAAAGGTCTTCTGTACTATGTGGCTTCTGTAAATCATACCTTTACATATGGAAGCAGCTTTACAACGCAGCTTGGACTTGTATACGGACATCCTGCTGGACAATATGTTCCAAGCCCATTAGACGTTATTGGACAAAGCCTTGTATCTAACTTCCTTGAGGATCCAGCTTTGGTCTATAGAACACAAGGAAGTGATGATAATTATAGGGTTCTAAAGCCTGATTCTACTCTTGCTTTTAGCTCAGGAGAAGCCAGTGTGTCAGGGCTGTTGAGCCATAAGGACAATCAGAGAAGATTTACGAACATGATGGTAGATATGACGGGGTCATTATCTGCTTCGAAGTACGTGTTGATTAGAGGTTTTGCTAAAAACGAAGATGACAAAGAAGGGATTGCGTTGGCGAATCAAAGGCTAGCAGTCGTAAGATCCCTGCTAGAGAGTCCCAGTCAGATTTCTCAAGATAATGAGCTTCACTCTATGCGTTTGCCAAACAATATGCCTGTAATATCTGTATCTTCAACTAAAATTATAGAACAGGTTTCATACTTAGAAAGAGGAGAGGAGACAAATCCGGTTGGAGAAATAAAGTGTATGGACAGACAGTTGGCCTCTATATTTAAGACGGGTGAAACAACAAAGAATAAAGATGGAAGCGTTTTAAGGGAGGGAGCAGACTTAGGAGTCTTTCCAAAAGGAGGTCCCTTACAGGGCAGCTGGTTTGATATAAGAGAGGAAATGATGGCCAGTAAGAAAGGCGAAATAAAGATAGTTGAAGTGGGTATTATAGACATACCAAATAGTTTGTTTGAGACTGTTGTATAGGAGGGTTTAATATAAATGGCAAATCCATTTATGACTTTAGCAATATGTGAAGGCGATGTCGTAGGAGTCTCCGCTGAAGGGATTTCTGTAACCAGCAGCCTCATGGGGCTTGATACGCCAACGATAGTCCCTGGAATCCTCGGAGGAGTTTCAGACTCTGGCGTTTACCAGGGTCAGGCAGGGGCGGGCGTTCAAAAGGGCGACAAAGTATTGCTCTGCAGAGTGCATCCCGGAAGCATGGGCACTACCCAGATCCTTAGAGTTATTCCTGGTCCGAATAGACATCTAAACTCAAAGCAAGTTAGAATATCAAAAAATATGCCAGCAGGAAGAACCTGCTATCCTACAAGCACAATGGATGATGGCGACATAAGAATAACAGGAGAAGGGGGTGGTGAACTCTCCTTGCGCGGAAAGCCTTTAAACTCTCAAGTGTTTCTTGGAAACAATTTGAAAAGTGGAATTTATATAAATAGTGCCGGCAAGATGACGAGCATAGCGTCTGTTTCTCACACGGCACAATCGGTTAGCTCTGGGCACAGAATGTTTTCCGGAACCATCACTCGGGCCCCAGGAGGCGCGGAAGGCGAAGGTTCTGCAGTAAGTACGGGACACGATATAGGCTTTGTCTTTACGAAAGAAATAGGAAGACCGAGAGGTTTTTGGCCAGGAATAGATGCATTAGACACATCTTTTCTGGATCGAATAAGAAATCCAGCTATATCTCAATATAGGTTGGTCATAAATGAAGTATCAGAACATGCCAAGTATAAAGGGTGGGATTTAGAGTCTGATCTTGCCAATAAGTCTAGCCCTGAAAAATTTTCTTCAAGCAGAGAGAAAAGCGCATTAGACCCCAGCAACGTGTTGCACTTGCAGCCGCATCAGTTAATAGAGATAATAGGCGGAAACGTTGTGAATAGACAGGGTGAATTATTAGATCCAAATTACGGAGTTGTTAAAATTGGTGATGCCAGCGGCCTCGCCATGGGGGTTTCTAAAGCTGTTTATGAAGAGGCTAGAATCATAAGCAGAAGAGGTATTGGATATCATTTTCAAATGTCTACAAACTCTTTGTCAACGCAATATTCAAATGATATAGATAATTTTGTTCTTGCTCTTGATAAAGAGGGTGTGTTAAAACTGAGTGTGCCAAAATCATCTAAAGCTGGAAATATTTTATATCCAACTAATGCAAATTTCTATAATGATGGAGCAGATAGCGTTGTAACAGTTCCGGATGATCAGAGTATAAAGTCAGAGGAGAAAATTCCTGTTTTATTGAGAACAAAAGATAACGAAGTAATACTTCCTTCTTCAGAGATCTTATCATCTGGTGGGCAAATAACTTCTATAGATAATACAAGGAATACTGGCGTTAGATATACAAATGAAGATAATTATTTTCAAGGAGTAAAGGCCCTTGCAGGCGGAGGAAAGTCTGTTCGTATTAATCCTACAAAATTTCATAATATGTATGCTGCAGCAGAGATGTTAATTGCGAACAAAGTCAGCGGAGTTATGGTCCCGGTTGAAACGTCTGAGTGCCCGGGCATAGAAAAGGGGAATAAGTGTGGAGAGCCATTTGAACGATACACAACAGGTGGCGATGGCAGCGGAACTGATCCAGATGCTGAACCAAAGTTTATGACGGTAGTTCAAGTCTATCCCGGTGAGCCAGCGATTGATCCAGGAGGAGGGGTTATTGTAGCAGGAACTGATAGGTCCATCGGAGTTACAAGGGGAGACGATTCTGTAAGGATTAATGTTCCATATACAAATTCATTTGGTGTCAGCGAGGGAGCGGGCGGCTTTGTCAGTACCAATAAAGATAAGTCTGGGGACAGCAGAAGAGATCCCGGTGGCAAAAGTGCTAATTTAAATTTTGAAGGCTCTATAGAAGCCTCTATAGGGAAAGATAATAATGATGCAAAAAGTATTCTTTTAGATACAGCTGGATCAATGGTGGCTTGGTTCGGGAAAGATAAGCGAGGAAGAAGTATGATTCTTCAAACTGATGGAGATGTTCTTTTTAATGTAGGTGGAGTGAATGGCAATGAGTTTAATAAAGGAAGATTCGATCTAAGGGTAAATGTTACGAATAAGGGATGGTTTGGAGATGAGGACTTTACGCCTCCAGGCGGGCCGCATGCTTCAGATTATATCATTTCGATAAGTGAAAATGGTTTGGTGATAGCAGGGATGAAGCCAGACACTCCTATGATTATAAGAAATGATGGAGACTTATCTATTGAGAGTACGGCAAAGCTTATCCTTGCAGCAGCCTCAATAGAAATGAGAGAAGGGAATAGGCCTCCGAGAAAGACTCATCAAAACCCAGTCTCTCAAGACCAAGAAGAGCCTACTATAGAGAGCGTTGCCGAAGATATTGAGTGCATTATAAAAGAACTTTCAGATTTGACTAGTTAAATATAGTATTATCTGATTAATAATCAACTAATTTACTTATAATTTATGTATGTAAATTGGTACAATATAAGTTAGTTTAGAGAGAAGTTTAATGGCCGATAGTTCAAGTTATGTAGGTATATTATCATCCATAGTCGGAAGCATAGTTACAAACGAAGAGTTTTCCACTATATATGTAAATTGCAACCCTGCCGAAAATGATTCTAGCACAGCTTCGTCTGGAAGGTCTGGTCTTGAAAATCCAGAGCTGGACGTTTTGTTTCCAAGCAAAGCAGCTACTGATAAAAAAGTGCCCCTTATAGGCGGGTCTGTTGTAAAGATTAAGCTTAATAATGCAGAGATCAATACGTCTAGAGCAAAGGGCGACACTAATGATAAGAATTTAAGCAAGTATAGAACAAAAAAACTAGAACGCTTTATAAAAAAACTTCCAGGTGTAAGCTCCGGAGCATCAGAGTCTAGTGAGGGCGAAGAAGAGAGTTCTGAAGAAGAGAGTTCAGCAGCCGAGTTTGTAGAAATATCAAATATAATAGATGCTAGGCTGAAAATAAACAAGTGTTTAGATTCAATGCCATCCCTTTCTGAGCAGTGGTATAATGCTGGAGTTCCTAGCGTTATTTTGTCAAGATTTAAATCTCCATCTATTGAAGACGCTAATGACTTAGATAAAGAATTAAAAGATAAGGCTAGTGATAAAATAAGATTATCGGGATTAAAGCCTGTTGGTACGTTTAAGTTCATACCAATTGAGATTTTAAAAAAGATATTAGATATTCTTGTAAATGCTGATGACGAAGAGTTCGGCCTTAAAAATTATGTTGGAGTTTCAAGCGTTACCTTTGAAACATTAGCAGGCTATTTAGCTGCTCCTAATAGTGATCAAAGAACATTTAGTGGCCTAGACGACGATAAGCTTATAGAAATTTTGCTTGAATTGTTTCCGATTTTTCATATAGATGAAAACTATATCGATGGAGAAGATGTCCAAACTGATATAGGATACTTTACAGCACATGATAAATCTTTGTACATAAAGATGCCAGACCTATCTGGTCGTGATAGCTCTGGATTTTCTTCAAATATTTATAATCTTGGAGAAGAAAATGTAGATGAGTATACGACATTCTGCTTTGAGATGGCAGGAATAAGAGAGTACGCCGCAATAGCTTTTGATTATCAAGCAACACCAGTATTGACTCTTGCGGATGGAGATGAAGAATTTCCATCTGATGAAAGCAAGATAAGCATAACCATAGAAAAAGAAGGATTGGATGAGAACCAAGAACAAAAATTCTTTTTATCTCCAATCGTAAGCACTTCGACATCCACAAATGTGCGAGGATTTAAGGAATCTTCTGATGCAGTAGAGATGTTTACAGCACCTGTGCTTACAAAAACTTATATGGAAGGAGGCGAACCAATTGTTTCAGTTGATGATGCATCAGATCAATTTATTGAAATATATACAAAATTATTGAAATATATCCAAGAAGATGTTAATGTATTTAATTCAGAAAGTTTAGAATTATATGCTTCATATTCTAAGGCTATGCTGAAATATAATTTTTTTACAATTGATCTATATAATGAGTTTAGTTTTGAAGACTTAGGAATGCCCATGTCTGTTCCTCTCACAGATCTTGGTATAGATAATTTATCAGAACTCTTAGGAGAGGCAAATAGACCAGAAATTTTGCTAGGAGCCAGAACATCAGAGTCATCAAACAAAAGAAATGATAATAAGTTTTTTAATTTTCAAACCTCTTCCGCAAGAGACATTGTAGCTTCAAATAGGCCAAATCTTATTTTAGATGTTGATGAACAGATTCCGTCTAATTGGATTGAGCTAGAGAAAGTTGCCGCAGAGGAAGATGACGAATGGGCTCTTGAAATTCCATATAGATCTGAAAAAGAAGCACCTGCTTTAGATGCATATAATAGTGGAGTAACTAATGAATTTGCTCTTTATACTGTAGATAGTTATGGGCAGATTGTAAGGGCAGCCGGTGAAAATGTAAAAATAAGACCCAAGTCAGCATTGGCAACCCTAATAGAGCCAAATGGATTTGGATCACACAATCTTTTTAATCTGTCTGAAATCTTTGGAACAATGACCTTTACAGGAGAGGGGCTAAGAGGATCTTCTGTCCTTATAACTGCTGATGAATTAGGGCTTAGTCCAATAGGAACTCTTCAAGATGGAGACGACATAACCCTTTCAAACACTTCGGACTCATTATTAAGACTTTCTACCAATCTTTCCAATGCAGAACTCTTCGGAACAAGCCTAGTAGGTACATATTATTTTTGGCCGGTGCCAACAAATAATATACCGTCCAATCCAACTCCTATTTATTTGTCAGAAGACGGAGCTACAGAGGCTGGAGATCCTCCTCCCAAGGTAATAACTTTTGATGATCCATTTGGATTTTCTGTTCCAAAGTTTGGAAAGACGGTTCATTCTATTCCATTGTTGATGGACGGATCAAGTAATGCAAGTATAACTTTAAAATATAAAAAGAAAGTTTTTACAGATGATAGCGCAAAGCTTTATGCATATATAGCCGTTGCAAGCACTGCTTCTAATTCAGCCATTTTGCAAGAGGACGTTGGATGGCTTGAATCCGATGGAGAGGAAGGCGCTCCAATAAAAAGGCTAACTATAGCCACAGAAAAATCTACATCTGGAACAACCTTCCTTGTTCCAACTGCTTTAGAGTATGAGTTTGGTTCAAGCGATTTTGAAAAGAAGAATAAAAGAAAGGCTATATTAAAGTTTCCAGGCAGCATTGGTACATACATTAATTTTAGTCGATTTGATGAGTTTGAGGCGGAAAGCTCTACAGAGTATCCGGCATATATTCTTTTAACAAATAAAAAGTTAAGCGATACTGTTGTTAAAACGTTTGATAGCAGCAATAATGATTATGCCGTTATACCGATAGGGTCAACGGCTGGAGATGATAATATTTATCCTGCTTTTGTTTCTGCTCCTCATGTTTTAGGTTTTATTGCAGAAATAGAGGGAGACGGAGGCTCTGTTTCGGTTCAGTCAAACATCAGTCGATCAGCTATCGATGGAAACGTTGAGTTAAAAAAGATAATTAAAAAAATAGATATTGATAAAATAAAATCTGGAAGAGAACAGAGCTATAAAGTATTTTCATGTGATAAATTAACAAGGTTGGCCGTAGTATTCAGAGGGACAGATGAGCCAAAACTTTCTAAGATATATAGCGCAAAGCTAGGGAGGACATCTCTAAAGCCATATAGGGTTGGAAGAATCAAACATGCAGATGAAAATCTTCTTGTTGCAAACTATAAAAAGATTAAAGACATAAAAGATGAAGGCTGGGTCGATCTTGTTATGTCTAAGAATGATAAAAGATTTAAAGTTACATACGATTCAACTTTATATAACAGAACCACTGTTGCTTTCGATGCAAGCGAAATGGATGAAGAGGGAAGCATTGTCCAAGAGAGTGGAGATTCAAATTTTTTATATTCAGGAGAAGATAAACAGATCTCTGTAGTTGGAGACGGCCTTGATGGGGAGGCTTTTGTAGACTCTGCTGGAAATGAAACTTTAGCCTCGGTGATATTCCCAGGTGGCAATGGTTCTTTTTCTCCGTTTCCTTTGATTACAGAGCAAAGTTATAAAACAACCTCTGAGGCTTCTAACGCTGATTCCTATTATCTGTTTGGAAATCCAGTAAAGGTATATCCAAGTGTAGATTTAGTTTTTGGGCATGAAGATTCTGGCATCGTTTATGGCATGGCTTTATCTGATGCGCCTGTAGATGAAAATGGCAGGCCCGGTGTTGAGGTAATAGGGATAAATACGTCTGGAACGTCATCTGTAGCTATGGGCTTAGCAGAAATAAAGCAAGCTCTTGAAAATGCTGCAAATGAAGCCGGAGCATTGGTAGATACTCTCAATAGTGCAAAAGATTCAATATCTGAAGGGGTTGATGATTTAACAGAATCAATCTCTGCATTGGATCCAAATGCTGATGCTGATGAAATTGCTGCACTTCAATCTCAGATTGCTGAGCAAGAAGCTCAAATGGCGGAAATTGAGAGCGGCATAAGCGAATACGAAGAAAGACAGGCAACGGCAGACTCTGCTTTAGAGGATGCCGAAGCGGCTGCGGCAGCACAGGACGCCGCCGAAGCAGAGGCTATTCAGGTGGCTCTCGAAGCCCAGGGATCGACTAGTGCTGCGGATGTCTTGGGCGACATAACAGAAGGCATGGCAGCTGCAGCGGACGCCATTGCGGATGTTGCGGATGCAGCCCTAGGGGCTGTACAGGATGTGATGGGAGCCATTAATGACGCCTTGGCGTTATTGCAGACTATTTCCGATGCATTATCAAGCATTGCCAATATGGCAAATCAAGTCATGGAAGGTTTGGAGTCTGCGTTCGGAGACCGTCCATCTGATTTTATAAAAGTAAATATAAGACATATTTATATAGACAAAGATTCAAATATATCAACCTCTTATATATCAACGAAATCAGATAAGACAGAAGCAAAACTTGTTGTTTCAACTAAATTTTCCCAAGTATCTGCCATTAGGTTTAATGTTCCGGAAATTGTCGAGCTTAGAGTCAATGACTCTTCTGAACAAGAGCCTTATACTGCAAATCCTCCAAAGCAATTTTCGCAAGCAATAATCAATAGTGGAGACACCCTTTATTTAAAAACTGTTTGTTCTAGTCCAAATACAAAAATTGAGATTGGAGGATTTCGTGTAAAGCTAATTAAGGGCAGCCCATTCGAAGAAGGCGTTTATCAAAATTTTATAGCTACAGTTCCAGACTTTAGTCAATTTTCATTATTTGGAACCAATCCTTGCTTAAGTATTAGCATGACAAATTCTAATGAAAATCGCATGAAGTTGGTTCAGGTTTCTGGAAATGATGTTGCATTAAACCTTGATGATAAATGGCCCAAGCAAATGTTTGGAAAGAAGAGGAATAAGCAAGGCCCAGGTGCGGATCTTCAAGATGCACTTGGCGATTTTTATCTTAGATTTACATCGGTTAAGCTGGAGAAGGCTAATATAGCAAAAGAGTTTTTACAGAGCTTTTGCGACTTATCATTCCACCTTACAGCTGAGTTGTCTCTTCAATTAAGAAACTTTAAAGTTCTCTTGATTCCGATTAAAGTTATCTTCTGTATTATTGATGTTATATGTGCTCTATTGCATCCAATAAGATTAGTTTTTGCTATAATTAGACTCTTCTTGTGTCTCTTTGACCTCATATTGTTGCTGCCGCAACTGTCTGTCCCGGCTATGTATTTGGCGATTCTTCTTCACATTCTTGAGTTGTTATTGTGTGTCATTCTAAAGATTCTTGGAATCTTGAACGCTATAAACGAGATTATAAGCGCCCTTGTTGTGGCTATCGAGCAGAAGAATTATGCTTCTGTTATAGCTCTTGAGGAAACATTAAACGAACACTTGTTCAGTTTGGAAGCCGACTTGTCGGTCCTGGAGCCGATTATAACGATTCTTGCCCTATTCTTAGAGCTATTGATGATGCTATTCAAATTCCCGTGTACGATTGGCGCAGATGATGATGATGACGCTTGTATTGATCCATCTCAGCTTGCCGGATTGATTATCGGAAAGGTTGCACCCTTCGGAAGAATCGAGCCTGATGCCTTGCTTCCATTAGCGCAGGCTTACACAAGACTTCCTGTGTCTGAAACGGCATCGACAGGAAACTCACCGCCCGATGGTCGAGATAACAATCTCGATATGGACTGCAAAGAGGGACAGGATTTTTGCGACAAATTGCTTACGACAGAAGATTTTGTGGTCCGGCCAGAAGATCAGTCTGGAGCCACCGTGTCAATTGGGCAAGATACAGGCGGAACAACATTTGCTGGGAATTCATTAACAGGCCTTCAAGACAGCGTGACCGGAGAGTTTAAGTTGGTCGAAGAAGGAGGCTGGTTCTCTGGAGACTTAGATGAAAGCGGCGAAATGGATTATATTAATTATCCAGGATTGAGATTTATTTCTGATCCAAGCGAATCTGGAAGCAATTACACATCAAGTGGAGACTATATGGGCGGATCAGGTAGTTATTTTGATGCAACATTTGCTATGTCTTTCACCAGAAGCACAAAGAAGTTTAATCCATTTGTAGGCCCAGATCCAAGGATTGTTGGATTTGAGTTTAATAATCGTGGAGAAACCAGCGACGTATCTTGGTGGTGGAAGATTTTGCTTTTCCCATTATTTTTTAGGAAGAAGCTTGTAAGCGAGCTTCAAACGCTTGATTCTCCTCCGATGTTCTTAAAAGAGTCTGGTGGGAAGTTGGTAGTAGACGGAACTTCTAGTTTCGGTGATCATGATTTTGTAAGCCCCATTGATGGTGAAACGGGAGGCGTATTCTTAGAAGCAGTAGGGACGGGTTATCAGCCTCTGCCATTAACGGCAACAATAGAATTGCAAGAGCCAGGGGTTGACGAAGAGACGAAGTTGGCAATATTTACTCCCACCACCGTCACTAAGACATTTGGGAATATACCAATGATAGCTTTGGTTGATGACGCATTCAATGTATATTTCGTTGAAGAGGATGGATCTGATGGCGGCATAAAGATGAATGGAAACGAAATTGAGTCTATAAATGTAAAGATGATTAATCATCCTTCTGCTCCAAAGAAGAAATTCAGCAGAGAAGAGATGACGGTTTATAGAACATTTGATCCAAAATCGGACAAGGCCGCAGATCTGGGGACGAGTTCTGAAGTGGATGGAGAGCTGCTTATTAAAGCTCAGGCAAATGCAATGTTCTTAATTGGAGAGGCCGAGACTGCTGGGGCAACCTATGAGCCAGATGACAACAGCCAGGGCATGGGGCTCTCTGCAACGTGGACTTGGGATGCCTCCGCTGAAGAGATAGATACCACTAGTGATATCGAAGCTCAGTGGGGCCCTAGCCCTGAAACCCAGACTTTTGATTACGCTACTTATCCTGATGCTTTTACAGGCATGCCATTTCCAGATGTAGAGATGGCCTATGATTTTTCTGCAGGCAACAAGAAAGAGGCAAATGATATTGGAAATGCAATAGATTCAGTCAAGGTTTTTGACTTTCCAAGATTTTACATTGTTGACATGAGGCAGGTTGCCGATGATATTGCCGCAGCTTGCGGTGCTTCCGGACCAATGGAGCTTCTGCTTGATCTTCCAGGCTTTGAGAATCCAGATGAAGTAGAGGATAGCATTGGCAGATTGGACGACTGTCTTAAGTTGTTCCTTGGTCACTTCAAGGACAAGGAAGAAGACGAAGATGGCATTCCGAAGGGGCTGATCCCAAGAATGAGATACTCCTTAGAAAATGGAATCTTGCCAGAGCCTGCCTCGATACCAGATGCTGTTACCAAGTTTAGAGATTTGCAACAATGCGTTGAAGACGAAATAGGTGTTATGTGTAAATTTGTTATAAATCCACTAAATACATCTTTCAAGCTTTTGGACGATGATGACGAAACTCCATTAACAGATTATGTAAATCCAGAACAATCAGATCTTCAAAGTCTGCTTAAATTTGATATCGTTGAAGAAATAGAGACGGAAGGGGAACTGGAGGGTTTCCCGACCATTACCGGTGCAATGGAGTATGCATCAGGGATTGGAGACTTGGCGATTGTGGAGACAGGAGACAAGGCCTATATAAAGATTATTCCAAGAGATTGTTATGATGAACCTCTTCACGCGACACTTGATCTTACAGAAAAAATTAAAATAGACTTCTTAGAAGACGAAACCGGCAGCGCCGAATTGGTTGAGGTTACAGAGGGCAGCGGAGAGCTTGTAGAGAAGGATGATACAGAATATACTATGGCGATTACTGCAGAGACAGAAGGCAAGGTGGTTATAAAGGCGACCGTATGCTCTATGGTAATACAAGCCGTTACAGATAGGGGTATAATCTCAGCTTCTAGTGCAGTGACAGATGAAGTGGATTGTGTTGACGATGTTGTAGAAGATGCTGATGGCGATGATGTTTTTGCTCCAGGGGCATTAATGAAGGTGGATAGAACTCTTACAATCTTATTCGTTCCCAAGGCTGCATCTGGAGCAGGAGGAAGGTATGGAGATGACGATAGAGAGGAGAGCGCAAGATCCGCAAAACCCGGCCCACAAACCTTTGGTACCAAGTTGGAGAATTAATATATGGACATAAATGACATAACCATAAAAGGAACAACAGAACTTCTTACAAGATATGAAGCCGCGAAGAGCGCAGGGGTCGGAGGCCATGTCGCTCCAAATCTTTTAAAAGATGTTTTCGACAGAGCTCTTACATCTCTTGGTTCTAAATTTGGAGCGAAAACAGCAGAACTTGGAGCGGCGGGGCTTAAGGCTCCCGAATATGCCAAGATGTTTACAGATGTTGCCGAAAACTTTAGCACCCTTTTTGCAGAGCTTAATAAAATGAGATCATCTTATCTTCCTTTTGAGTTGGTAAAAGAAATACCAACAGTTGATGGGGCAAAGACTCTTGAGGAAATTGTAGATACAGAATCTGTATTAGAGTCTTATGAGAATGTATTCTTTAGAATGTTAGGAATGCCATCCACAACAGATTTGGAAGATAATGGATATTTAATAAAAGTAAAAGAGAATGGCACACTTGTAGATACAGATTCTAGAATAAATAAAGCAAAATATATGTCAATTTTAAATTTAAGACAAACATCAAGAAGCCAAAGGCCCGGGGCCCCTACCAATAGTCTTTATGATTTTGTTTCTGGATCTCAAAGTGCATTGGCAGCCTTGACCGATAAAGGGTGGAAACCGGAATCAATATCAGATTTAACACAATTTTTTTCTTATATTAAATCATTAAATTCAGCAGAAAAATTAGATACAAGCATAATAGATACATTGTCTGGATTTATTAATGACAAAGGCGGAGAAGAATCTCTTAGTGTTTCTCTCGGACCCGAGGGCAAAACTTATTATAATGTAGCGGTAGAACATCTTGAGAGTTATAAGCTTGCATTTAAAGATGAAGAGACAGAGGCGGCAGAAGGAGAGGAGGCGGTTGAGCCTGTTGCGGGCGCACAAGGCGCGGCCCTGGCAAGTCCGGAAGAGGCAAGAAGATCTTTGTTTTGGGCTATGGAGGCAGGTTTGTCGAATATTCATCCGGACATAATTCTTGAGCAAAGCGAATTGAATGCTCTGTGGAATGAATTTGTTGCCGAAGAGCAAGATGTTACTCTCATGAGCTTAAACAAGCCAGAGGTTTTTTGGCAATTTTCATATTTGTTGTTTCCTCCGGTTCAAGACGGAAGAGTAGCGAAATGTATAAATGAACCATCCAAAATGATTGCAGAGCCCTTTACTCCAAATTTTTTAAGAACGATTAATGGGCACAAGATGAAATCAACTTTGCTTGAAGCGGTTATAAGAATTAGAATGGATATGATCAGCGGAACAGCTCTTACAAATTCAAATCCAGCAGAGGGTTCTGTTAGGGTTCCTGTTACCATAGGAAACTTTCCACAGCCTGTATCTCAGAAGGAGATCATAGAAAAGATGGGACTCATAGAGTCTTTGATCATAATAAGGTTATTTTCAGCATTACAAGGCTTTGCTATGGATATTCAGAGCAGGTTAGCGGATTTGATCAGTCTTCAACATCAATCTGGAAATACCCCCGGCGGTGAAATGGGAGAAGACAATGCTGCTTCCCCTGTTGAAAAAAGAAAATTTTGCGAAACAAACGATGAACGATGCACGCTTGAAACTATGAAATTAATTGAAGATTCTATGTTATTGATATTGGGAGATGGCGAAGTCCCAGAGGTGTTAGACCTGCAGGTTGGTGTAGCTAGAAATTCTGGAGTTAAGAATGCCCACTTGATGAGTGCTGTTTTGTCTATTATGGACGTTCCAAGAAGGTGGGTAGAAAAAGGGTTAGCGGAGATTGATGAGTATGAAGCGAATATTGCCGAAAGAACTCAAGGAACTGCCGTATCTCAAATTTCATCAAAACTTGGTATATCGAAAGGTGTAGGTGGTATTGATATATTGGCCTTTTTGATTGCTCTTTTTACAATGAAAGAAAATCATCTTTTGTGCTTACTAACTGATGAACAATTTGAAAATCTTAAAGAAGAATATCCAGATAATTTCTTTAGTGATTTTACAGCAGAGAAAGATATGCACGAAGCCGTTAACCAAGTTGCTCTAAGAGCTTATGATGCATATCAATTATTTAGATATGCATTGAGCTATACAGGAAGCACATTCGTGAGCCCTGCTCCTTCGTCTGAATAAACTTAAGAATAATATTTCTATTATTTTTAACATAAAAAACAGAGTTAGGGGAATATAATATGTCTTTCGATTTAGCCCTAGAAAGAGGGGATATAAAAATAAGCGCAGATGGCTCCATGAAGACCGTTAGTGGTAATGCAAAGTTACGACAAGATATTATAAAAATATTGTTAACGGAACTTGGTAGCAATAAATTTCATCCAAAATATGGAAGTTACATAGGGGCTTTGCAGATGGGGCATTATGCTGATGCTAAATTGATTTCTTTAGACCTAGAGTCGTCTGCCAGAAAAGCTATTAAAAACTTAATGTCTTTGCAGAGATCCCAGGCTGGAAAGCAAAGCCTAACTCCTGGCGAACTTATTGTTGACATATTAAAAGTTTCAGTTGCTAGGGATCAAGTAGATCCAAGGCTTTATAATATATTTGTTTCTGTATTAACAAAAAGACTTACAGAAGTCAGAAGCAATGTTACTGTAAGAATAGCTTAGAGGTAAATAATGGCTACATTTAGATCATTTAGCGAAATTGTTTCAACCATGATAAGTAGACTAAATCTTTCTCAGCCAAATCTTGATACAAAACCTGGAACGGTTTCTAGAGATTTGTTTGTAGACTTGCCTGCTGATCAGATTGCAAGATTGTATTCTTCTATAAATTTAGTTTCAGAAAAGCAGTCTCTTGCAACCACTGTAGGAAGAGACTTGGATCGGTTGGCATCAAATTTTGGAACATCAAGAAATACTGGATCGTCAGCAAGTGGGATTGCTGTGTTTTGCGCAAATAACTTGGTTACGGATATATCTATACCAAGTGGAACAATTGTTTCTGCTAGAAACGGATCAAGATTTAGAACCATTGGAAATTTTTCAATGTCTGCAGCAGATAAAAACAGATTATCTGCAAATGCAAACAGAATAAGAAGAGCTTTGAACATTGCCGGAATAAACAGTTCGTATGCATTAGAGATTCCAGTCCAGGCAGTAAGACCCGGAACGACGGCGAATGTTGGATCTTTACAAATAATAAGTACAGATCTCGGATTTCCAGTTGTTGTGACAAATTTGACAGCAATGGTAGGAGGTTCTGGGAAAGAAACAGACAATTCGTTTAGATCAAGAATATTGTCTGTTTTTAGTGGAGCAAATATTGGTACATCTTCTGGGTATAGAAATTCTGTCCTTGGGGTCAATGGGGTGCTGGATGCACTCGTTGTAGAGCCTGGCAACTCTTTGATGCTAAGAGATGGTACAGAGACTATAGAGACGGGAGATGGCTCAGAGAGGATTATAAGTTCTGGAACAGGCGGCAAGGTAGATGTATATGTCTTGGGCAGAAAAGTTCAGGAGATGTCTGAATCTTTTATCTTTACAGATTTATCTGGTTCTGGAAATATTTCAGATGAAAGAAATGATCATATATTGGGTCAGGCCAATCAGGATCCCACAAGAACATCTGAAGAGAGAAGAGTTTTGGCTTTTAAGACTGGCTCTTTTCCGGTGCAGCCAATTGACTCAATGGCAACTGTAGTAGGAAGCTCTTCTGGATCTTTGACAGAATCTTATACAGATAGCGACGGGGTTACTCATGGTAACTTTGAATTAGAAAAAGATTTAAACCCAGAGACAGGCGGGAGTCCGTTTGGATTTGATAAAATTCATTTTATTTCTAATACAAAAATTGTAGAAGGAGAAAGTATTACAAAAAGTGGACCATTTAGTGTTGATGCTCTTTCTTTTTCGGATATAAATGATATAAATCAAGTTTATAGAGATATAAATGAAATAGGAGAAAATTCAGAGTTAAGCTCTGCTGGTAATGAGTTTATAAACTTAATCCATACTCCTATAGTTAGAGTAAGCAAGGTGAGTAATAAAACAACTGGAGAATTATATTCCGTTATTGATCAAAATCTGGACTCAGCAGGACTGAACACAACGGGAACAATAGAGATATCCGGAAGATCATTGCCGACTGCAGCAGATGTTTTAAGCGTGAACTATACATGGAGACAGGTATATGATCCATATGTGGACTATGCAGGATCGTCAAGTCTTTCTCAGTTTAGAGACTCTTCTACATCAGACTCTATAGATTGGACATCTTCTGGAGGTATTTTCGAAGAAGAATCTATAATATCAAAGTCAGATGATGATTTAGTCTTCGAGGTAGAGCTTGCTTATAATATTAACAAAGTTATTTCGGCATATAAAAAGACAGAAACAGAATCAACAATTAGCGTTGTTGATTCTGCTGGATCAACAGACATTGTAGGAGTTGAAGTTGGCTCTGAAGAAGATGCTATAGAAAATATTATATCAATTCGAAGATCTAGCGATAATTTAGAGCTTTATAATACATTGGCCGCAGATGGATCTTTTAATGCAAGAATTATATATTTGCCATCGGACTCTGCAGGCTCTCTGGAGGATGAGGTTGTTGTTTATTATAATAAGGTAGAATTATTTGATATAAATAAAACAGATGGTTCTTTTTATAATAATACTGTGACTCTTCCATCGGAAAGCATTCTCGATACAGAAGAGGTGCTGGAAACAGTCGAAGACATGTTCTTGGCTGGAGACGAAATATATGTATCGTATGTTGCAGACATAAATGTTGTACATCCACAAACTACTTTGAGCAATCTTCCTATAACAGGCGGAAGTGCCTCAAATACCTTGGTAGGCCTTGAGAGTGTCGGAGCGACCTCCTCAAATCAGCCAGTATTTTTTGCATATAATTCGGGCGGAGAACCTGAATCTATAACTAGATTTGGTCCTTCAAGTCTTCAAGTCGATGTCTCAGGAATATCAAAACCTGGAAAAATAAAGGTTTCCGGAACAACAGTCAATAGGTATACGATAGATGTTACAGCAGGAACCGCAATGACCGGATTTGAGTTTGATATAGAATCTGAGCTAAAAGAAGTATTGGATTTAACTGCTATTCCAGATAATGTTGGAATAGCAAGAGTGGACAAGGTATGCTTATTAGATTCTTATGGAGAAATAGATGAAGAGTTTAATATTCTTGGATATTATTTAAATGATATAACTTATGACATAGGCTCTTCTCAGGTTGATTCAGATTTGAAAAATTATCAATTTACTTTGCCAACAACTTCAACAAATAGCTCCATATCTATTAGTTCCGGAGATACTTTAAGGTTGGAAATATTGGTATATAATACAGAGGGCTATGAAGAGTTGTATTATTCTTCTTCGGAAGCAAGAATTACAAATAATCGCTTTGGAAAGATAGATAGAATTTCTGTTTCTTCGGGATTTAGGTCTATTACGGGAAACATAATAGGAAGCGTTCAGGTGTTGTTGTCAAATCAGCCATCCGATGGAGAGACATACTATGTAGACTATGACTTTTTAGCGCCCAAAGAAGGAGAGCGGATTACATTGTCTTATAATGTTAATAGACTTATAGCGGATGCTACAATTCAAATGGAAAGAGTTAGGCCTGTTACTGCAGACATATTAGTCAAAGAAGCAGAGGAGCTCACTATTGACGTAGATGGAACATTGTTAATAAATGAAGACGCATTAAACGAAGCAGACAAGATTGTAGAGAATGTTATAAACTCTGTTACAAATATATTAAATACATCAAGTCTAGGCTCTATTGTGGATTATTCTGATGTAATTGCAGTAGCAGCAGGGGAGAATGGAGTTGACTCAGTTAATATTTCTCTATTCAACGAAACTGACAAACTAGGAAGAAAGGCTTTCATAAAAGCATTGGACAATCAAACAATTTCTCCTGGAACTGTTATATTTGAAGCGGTATCTAGAAACAAGTTTAGAATTAATTAGGAAAAAATATGTTAAGACCAGTTTCTTTCTCAATACCATCAAGCACTGAACTTAAAGTTACTTTTAATGATGAGCTTACAGAGTTACTGAGCAAGGATAATTTTTTAGTTGAGTCGATTAGCGGAAACATTGATGATTTAGAAGTAACAAAGGTTACTGTAGAAGGCAATTATGTCATTATAACCACAAGACCTCAGGTTGCAGGAAACTTCTACGTTTTAAAATTGCTAGATTCAGAAGAAGTTCTTTTCACGGCAGCAAAAGGGACTCCGTTAATCCATGATGATGTAAGCAGAGAATTATTCTTTGTAGGTCTAAAGAAGCATAACCCGGTTAGGGATCGCATGTTTGCGAATATTCCCAAGCTTTATAATCTTGAGGAGTCAAATGCAAGCAGGATTATAGTTGCTCAGTCTGAAGAGCTTTTCCAGGCGCAAAAACATGTAGGCGAGTTATTAAGTGATAATTATATTTCAGTTGATATAGTTGATGAGCAAAGAGTAAGAAGCTCCGGAGCGACAGATAGGCTTATTAACGAAAACGCATATGACATAAAAAGAGTATCTCCAAATAATGCCAATGTAAGATTGACATTTAAATCATTAAAATATAATGAAGATTCTGATATAGATAGACATGATTATATTCCAAAGCATCCTATTTCTTTGCAAGAAGTATATGAAGAAGAGGAAGAGGTTTCTCTGTCTTCAGAAGACAATAGTTTTAAAGGATTTCTGATATCGCTTAAAAATAAAAACATAATAAAACTAACTAGTTTAAAACTTATAAAGTCTACAGATGAGGAAGATTGCGATGGAGAGTTGGGCACAGATTATAGCGTTTCGTTATATAAATATTCGATAAGTGACAACAGATATGATCCAGCATATTCTTTTAGTCATGCTGATTTAGAAAGCAATCAGGTTTTGCTTTCCGAGTTTGGGAACATAGATGAACCAATTGTTGGTGATACCATTATAGCATCCTACCTTTATAAAGATGCTGGAAGAAAGATTAATGAATCGTCAATAGAGGTATATAACTTAAAAGAAGTTGAGACAGAGTCTGTTCCGTCAAATATAACAAGATTTTTTTTAGACAATGCGCCTATTGTTGACTCCAATAATGAAATACCAGAAAAAGGTGGAATAACATTTGTAACAGGAGAAAATTTATCAGATACTCCAGACGAATTTCAGTTAGAACTTGTATTTAATGCCTCAAAGCTTCCGTCTAGAGTGGGAGAGTATGCGGTAAACTATTCTACAGGTGAGGTAATAGTCGTCGGAGCAGAAGAGGTAGGTGATGGAACTGGATCAAATAATAATATTGCATCATATTTATACAGAAATGTTTTTTCTAGAAATTTAGATTATTATATAAAAGATGATGAATTTGTCGCAGCAAGCAATAGAAGCATAGTAGATGAAGAAGTTAATATAGATTTTAATTATGATAAAGTTTATGTAGAAGGAACTGATTATAGGGCTCCTTGTCATACAGAAGTATTTAATGAACATGTTGAAAATAATTTTTCATCATCATTTGTTGTAAGACCAAAGAATACGCCTATAACAAGTGTGTTTAGAATATTCAATCAAACCACAGGCGAGGTTTATTCACCCCTTTATCATACGATGGATGAAATTGTCTTCGCAGGGACTAGATCTCCAGAATTTAAAACAGAAAGCAATGAATTAGCAAATTTTGATTTAATTGAATTAGAGAAATTGGAGCCAATAGGAGAGTTTGTTTGTCCAACATTTTCTGTTACAATATCTGTTAATGATTCAAATAGCAGTATCCAGTTTTATCCAGGAATTCCTGCTGAATTAATTGATTATAATTCTCAAGATTACTTCATAAGAAGCACTGGATTGGATGGCTCTGATGATCTTGAGGATTTACAAATTAGATTTTTTGGAGAACCTGATTCTAATGATATAATTACATCTGTAGCAATAAGTTCTACAGCTACCGCCCCAAGCTTGAGAGAGACGGTAACAATCGGAACAAAGGGATTGGTATTTAATTTAGAGAATACTTATATAATAAATAAATCAAAAGATGCAATTGGCTCATATACAAATACATCAACAGAATTTACAAGATCAGATCTTTTTTCTATAGAAAAATATTTTTCAGAGATTGATTCGAATCCAGGAACAGAAAGAGTTTCTGATGATAGTTTGGCATCCTCTATTTTGTCAACAAAGGGAGAGGACTTTTATGAAAATCTATCTAGATTGCGAAAAGTTGGAGATTATTGCATAGACTATAAACATGGACAAGTTTATTTGGCAACTTCTTATGATCAGGACTATGAGTTAGGCTATATTAATTATAGACATGGATCTATTGTAACCTTTAATAAAAATATTATAGGCGTAACGGAGGCATCTAAGAAGCTTGTTTCGTCAGACGCATTAGAAGATTCTACTGTAATTTATGAAAACCCATCTAATACGAGTGAAAGCATAAATATTCTTGATTTAGAAAATACTTTGTTGTTACCAGACGGCGAGACGGTAGCTCAAGATTCTTCTGGAGAACTGAAAGATATATGCATTATCTTAGATGATTACACGGTAGTCTTGCCGAATAAGATTTCGGAAATAAATGGTGTTTTCTCCCTAGATCATCTGGAAAGTGCTAACTTGTCTTCTTTGATCAAAGAAAGCAGACATGAAGACGTTGGGTCTGATGTTGTAAATGATCTTGTAACGGATGGCGGAGGAAATATATATGACTCTTCTTTTATGTCTTTCGAAGATAATATAATAGATTTAAAAAAGTATTCTAANACAAGATTGGTAACAAGTGGNGATAATTATACAGTTACAATAAATGATTCAGAATTCGATGAGCTTTATAAAATAATACATACACCTACTGATACAGAAATCTTTAATGAAAAATTAAATGTTATCAAATTAGATGAATTAGAAATAGTTTATTCAGAAGCAGATGATGATGAGGCAACAGTTGATATAAAATCTGGCCCAATACTAGATTCCTTAGATACAGACGGAGACTTCTTATTGGACTCTAATGGCAGTAGGTTTAGAATATCTGATTTCAATCCCAGTTTGTCTCAGATTGTTGTTTCGATTCCTGCAGAAAATAATGCAGAAGCAGATTCGCCCGAGGTGGGAGATGCTCAGGTTATTGTAAAGGCACAAGTTGATTCATCGGATTCTGGAATTACAATTACGATTCCCGCCGATTCATATGTAAACGAAAGAGACTTGGTAGAGATAATATATAAAACAAACAGCGTTCCAAGCGTTGGGACAAAAGTAGGAATAGATTCTAAGGCTGGCAGGCTTTATTTGAGTTATCTATATTCATATGACGATATTTACATATCATATGAATATGGAGACAATGAAATTGATTGGTCTATAGGGAATGCCATTTATGAGGGTGACTCTTATTACGTTACATATAAATATGGTGCATTAAGAGATGCCTTGAAGAAGAATTTTGGAATATTGACAAAAATACCATTTTTCCAAAGATTCTCTATAAACACAGATAGAGAATTGTACAGAAGTGCTTTGGCCGGAACAATGCAGGCATTTACAAAGGGGCCTACGATTCCTGCTTTTAAAACTTTAGTAGAATCTTTTACTGATATTTCACCAGATATTACAGAGTCAGTTTTTGGCAATTGGATATTAGGAAGAGATTATTTGTATCCAGGAGAAATAAATGTAGATGGAACATTAGAATTTAAGTCGTGCAAATTTAACGAAGGAATAATGATAAATGATGATACCTCTGTTTATATGCCTGCTGTATCAAATATTAATTTAGATGAAGGAACAATATCTGCATGGATTTGCCCTGAGTGGGCAGGAGTCGATAATGATGCAACACTAACTGTAGATATAGATAATATTGGTACAAAAGATTATGTTTATAGAATTGGAAGCAATCCTTTCAATTATGATAATAATTTCAATATTCTTGCATCTGAACATACGATAGGCGGATCAGATTATTCTTCGCCAAGCATTACTTTGCATAACTTTACAAGNTGCTGGGTTGATGGATCTGANAANAAAGANGAAGANGANACGATTGGAGCNTTCGCNTTNGTTAAAGAGGAGCCTTCTGTAAACAGGATTGTGAAAACAGAGCTTGACTTGTCTTTGAAGATATCTAGTTTTTCTGCTCCAGACGCAATAAATCCTCCCAGAAGAAGGCCTTCTGAAGACATACCTTTTAATAGGGCTAATTTGGGCATCCTAGGCCTGGGAAGGTCATTGTCCGATGCCTCTAGGGGATTGGAGGTAGCAGGCATTGAGGAGGACCTGTACAGGTTCTGTAGCCCAGCATTTGTATCAATGGGCGATAAGGAAAAGTTGTTGTTTATGCTGTTTTCTCTCAGACCATTATTTAATCCAGAAAACGGAAGAATATATACATTTAGAGTTGGAGACGAACACATAGAGAATAATGAAATTCCAAATTACAACAGACTGCACATCACGCAAAACTGTGTATGTTCAGTTGATGATACCGTTAGTGAGTTATCAAAATTTAGAGACAAAGATTTTCAATCAATTAAGATTGATTTAGATTCTAGTATAAATTTTGAATATATAAAAGATGCAGATGTTGCCTTTGATTATATGCCATCTTCATTTAGAATTCTTGATACCCGAGGGGCTATTTATGAGGTATATGGATTTTTGGACGAAGATGACAATGTGGTATCAGATGATGTTCCAAGTGCTGTATCTGGATTTATTATAAATAGAATTCCAGAAAATCAGCAGCATATTACAGCGCAAGGTGCAGAGGCTATAAATGAATTACTTCCAACTGGAGAAATAACAGTACTTTATCAAACTATGTCAGTTTTGACGAAGGTTGATCCAGATGCAAAGAAGTATATTGGATACGAAGGGAAAAGCTATATAGTAGACTGGATGTCAGACTTCGTTAACTTCAAGATCATAAGAGATCCGTTGAATAATAATGTAGAGATTCTTATGAAGAGCGCTGTTGGCTCTGGCAAGAAAAACATAAAGCTTTTTTATACAGACCTTATTGACGTTGATATGGAAGGCGCAATATATGAAGGGCTAAATTTTGATAAATGGTTTAATATTGTTGGGGATACTACCCATGTGGATAACGCAGATACTTTATCAAACAAGATAGCCGTAGGAACCCTAGACAGGACGACCAAGTCAATTATTGATATTGGAAGATTAAGATATTCTGTACATAACAGATTTGATGAAGAAGATATTTATATAGGAACAAGCGCGAGAAGCCCATCTAGGATTCCGTTTGAGGTTAACAAGTATGACTTTCCAAGCACATCAGTTGGGTTGCCTTATAATTCAGACTCAGAAGAGGGTATATTCATAGGGTTCGATGAGCTATGCTTATCTCCTTTGGCAGATGATGCTGGGCAATGGGTCTTTAGAACGAGAGCGGGAACCACTGTGTATGCCCCAACGAGCGTATACAGTGCAGAGGAAGATAGTGAGGGATATAAATTTGGATATTCTTATGTTCCAGTTTCTCATATTTTTTCCGGAAGGTTGGACACAGATGGCGAATTCTCCTCCGTTCTTAGAGCGCATAGAGATGAGGATGGAACAGGATGTCCAACCGGCTTGGTATGCTCTTCGGAATATAGGTATTGTGGAAACGGATTATTAGAAGGTGATGAGCATGGAGACGGATGGAGAAAGATAAATGAAACAAGTTCAGATTTAATAAACATATTAATTGGTGGATCCGAGGGTGAATCATCTCATTGGATGAAGCATGGCCATTTTAACACAAGTGTTAACGGAGGAGTTTATAGGGCCGGGCCTTCAGAAGATCACATGGTTAATTGCAATCATGATATTTCAGATGGAAACTTTGTATACACGAGCTTGCCATGCTATGACGGAGATTATTCTGCAACCGTTTCTTTTAGAGTTGCAGAATTAGATTATAATATTGTCAACTCTTCAGTAGGCAGATTTGACGGATCTATATCAGGCTCAATAACGGGCATTGTTCCAATTCATATACGAGATGGAGCTATAAATGTAAAGGTTGTTTTGGCCATAAGCGAGCTTGGACAGCCTCTGGCTTTGATTGTAGACGGACAGTCAAATGATATCGTGGATATATCATATTTTGATTGGGATAATGGGGTCTTTAATGAAATTACACTTTCAAAAGATCTTGAAAATGAAACAATCACAATTCAATCTGATGGTCAAATTTTGAGCAAGTTGAAAATCGATGATTTTTCATCTGATGATATTGATAGCTCTGAATTAATTAGTGAGCCAGCATTTTTGATTCATGTTTTTGATGGATCATTGGTAAGTATAAGCGATTTTCACAAAGAGTATGATGGAAACATAGTAGACATAGGCTTGATAGAATATAGCGCAAGATACGAAGAAGGAGTTTCCACCCTTGAGGATGAAGACATATTCATAAGCACAGATTCTAAAATTGAATTTGAATTAAACGTAGTTGCCGAAGAAGATGGCTATGTAGAAGGGTATGCGGATGGCTATGTAGAAGGGTATGCGGATGGCTATGAGGACGGCTATGTAGATGGTTATATTTCAGAACAAGAATTTGATGTAGATGAAATCTATTTTACGTCAGATAAGCTTAGGTATCTTTTTGATAGCGGCGAAAGCGATTCGGAAAATAGAATATCAATCTTTAAAGATGGAAAAGGATTTATGAATTTTAGAATTTATGATAACTCTTTATCATCTAGAGGCGATGTTAATATGTATAACATTGCAACAAACATAAAAGACTTTCAGCCTGGAGAACTTCATCATATTTCTGCAAGTTGGAGATTGAATACTATTTATGAAAAAGATGAAATGCACTTATTCATAGATGGCCTTGAAGCTCCAAACATTTACAAATTTGGCGGCTCTGTACCGGTGAGGGTTAATGATAAATTTTCAGATATCAGTAAAGAGGTTCTTCAAGACTTTTTGGTTGATAGTATAGAGTTTTGCAATATTTTTACAGAAGGAACCACTTTGGCAGGCTCTTCTACATTCACCTCAAGTCAGGCGGGATTCTCATCAGACATGGTAGGAAGATCTGTAATCTTTTTGGAATCGAGTATCGCCCCAACCTATATTGGAGAAGAATACATTATAAATAGTGTAGATGGAAATAGCGTAACCTTCGTAAGAGGGTTGGATCTAGACATGGTTACATTTAACACTTCTGCTTCCGATATAAAATTCATGTTTCCACCTACATCTGGTGTAAAAATTCCAATTGCAACAGATTTGAGGAATAGTGATTTTGCAGTATTGAGAACAGATTCGAAAGGAGAGCAGGAAGAGCTTGGAGGTATTTTATATACCGTTGAAGATGGAGCAATAAGTATTCTTAACGGAGAAAACATTATAGATCCACAATATCGTGTAAATGTAGATACAAAAATAATCCAGTTTGTCGGAGAAGATAGTGATTGCAACTTTGTAAGTTCTGTTCAATTTTCAGATTTAGATATTCATATTGAAACATTTGGATTGATTTATACAAATTGCAATGATGTTATAAACTTATCTAGTTCTTCTTATTATATATTAGACAAGAAGCCTTATGATATAAATAGCGGAAAGAGCGTTATATTATCACATGCGGCAGAGCCTGTTTCTCTTGAGGATGTTACAATACAAAGAATAGTGCTCCCAAGAATTATTCCGACTTTAGATAGCATTGATATAACAGAGGAGTTTGCAAGCTCTTATAAGGCTGAGTTTGGAATAGACCTAGCAGAAGATGATGGTAGCAGGCTCTTGACATCACAGCTTGGCCAGGTTCACAAAAGAAACCTTGGAAGATATTTGACTGTTAAATTCGACTCTGATAATGTAGTTTTCTGCGGAGAGTTGGACGGATATGTGGACGGATACGAAGAAGGGTCTTATCCAAATATTATAAGAGTTTTGGGAGAAACAGTTGATGGAACCAATTATGAAGATTTTGCGGTTATGGGGAATGGAGCTTTTCATGGCGAGAAACTATTTAAGTCTGTATCGAGAATAGAGGGAAATTTGCATATTGCAGATCAAAATTATGAGCCATGTGTTATTGAGCTTTTGGAATCTAATTCCGTAACCGTTTCAGATAATGATGGCGAATACGCTGAAGTCTTCCAATACTTAAATGGAAGCCTTATATTGACAATAGGTGGTTCAAATGGATTTTATCCATTCGAGCTTCATCCTGGCAGTTATCGTTTGAGCTATCCTGCGTTCTTATCTATAAGGCTTCCAAATGTTGGAAAGAATGCATACATAGGTTGTGATATAGATGGTGGAGGCCAATTTGGAGGCACAATAGACGAATTTAGAATAATAACAGAAATGTCAAGCGATACTCGGCCAACAGAAAGTGATACCGATGGAACGAGGAGTATTACGGAGGATTATTTAAATCCAAATCCACATTGTCCCGATGATCAAACTCTTGTTTTGGCACATTTTGATGACCCTATAAAACTTCAGTCTAGAAGGTTAAGACAAAAAGAATTTTTAAATACAGAAAGTAATTTCAAATTCAAGTTAGACCTTGAAGACAGAGAGGCTTTATTGGGGTTTATAAATAATGAAGACATGTTTGTATCAAAAATGATTCGCATGGGTTTTGAGAAGGATGCCGCAATAGAGGCGTATGTAGAGTGTCATCATGCCATGGGAGGTCCTCTGTTTAATGAGGCAAGACTCATAAGGAGTGATGAAATGTTGGTTAGCTCTAATAGTGTTAATGATAATTTTGGATTATCTGCCAAATTCTTCAATACTCCTCCTTTGATAATCAGCAACAGGCTTTCTTACTTTAGAAGAGAAGAGGGAACGATTGAGTTTTGGGCAAGTCCGCTTATGGATACGGTAGGGGACGAAGAAGACAGATATTATGTAGATATTTATTCAATTGCCCAAAAGAGAGTTAAATCATTTTCTCCAACTATAATAGATTTGCCAACTTCTGCTAAAGAAATTGTAAGCATACAGTTAATGGAAAATACTCAAGAATTTTCAGAGTTTTATTCCCAAGACGAAGTGGATCAAATTTTGTTTGATGATATTTATAGAAGCGAAATTACAGGAAAGCTAACCGGAGGAACCGGGGTCAAGAAAGACTTTTCGATAGGCAGCAGATTAAGCGCGGACGGAAGAAGGGTATTTTTATTAGATGCTCTACCAGGTGCAAATATAGACGTTATAGTCTCATACACCCCAATTGATTCATCTGGTGATAGGGTTTCTGTTTATAAGAATAAAAATAGTCAGATTGTTTTTTCAATCATTGCAGATGGAGTGACAAATACTCTAGTAAAAGATATTGATTGGGGCAGGAATACTTGGCATAGGATAATGTGTACATACAAAACAAATTCTAGTGCTGATGGGATGAGACTCTTTATAGATGGAGTTGAGAGCGGGTATATTACATATGGGGAAGGAGGTCTCGTATATGGTTCTGGTTTTGTATATGGACAGACCACTCAAGAGCTTGGCGCGTCTAAGCAGGTTAGTTATAATATAAATCTTAGAGATGACTTTAGATTAATATGTATTGGATCCGATCTTTTTGAGAGTCATTCGGCTTTATCTAGATTAGACAATATAAGATTTAGCAGAATAAGAAGAAGTATATCTACGGGTCCATCTGGAGAATATATAGATACAAATTATTCTTCTAATACAGACACGATTTTGCCTGTAATCAAAGATAACTCTACAACTATTATTTTAGATTTTGAACAAGAAAGCGATGAAGATCATTACGCAACAGTGATTGATCCAGCAAGTGGAATATTCAACTTTGATATAGAAGTGTTAGATGATTTTGGTAATATTAATAGTGATGAAGTTGAAGATTTGATTGTTGACCTAGTTGATAGATTGAAGCCAGCACATACAAATGCATTAGTAAAATTTCCAAGAGAATCATGTTAATAGCCTCTATTAATAATCTTGGATGTATCGATAAGAATCAAAGCTAGGAGATGTTTAATGGCAAAGGCTAATAGAGAAAAGCTTTCAAGAGTAAACTTTTTTGATGGTCAAAGGGTAACGGAAGCTGACTTAGATGATGAGCAAATTCATCATAGGGGTTTAGTTTCTAGTTTAACCAAAGATTTTCATGGAAGCGGAATCGTAAGAGACCGACTCTTTGAGAGCTATGTTTTATTGGACACCAGTGATCCTGGGACTTATTTAGATGACGACGAAGAAAATGAATCAGAATTTGTAATTGACTCTGGGTCTTACGATGGTAAGGCGATCTTCCTGGATAGGCAGCCAAGTGATACGGTTTATGGAAATAGGCTTGAAATTGAAGCAACCGGCCTTGATGTGGGCGGAAGATTAGCAACTAAAGTGCTTATTGTAGGGGCTGCCTTTAGCAGCCTGAGCGACTCTGGAGAACTTGTTTCTGAAGTTCTAGAATTTAAAGAAAATGGTTCAAAAGTTACAGAGAATTACTATGTACGAGTTGTGTCTGTATTCTTTAATAATTTTTCAGGAGGAACAGGAAGAACTGAGAATAGTTTAAGTGAAGAAAGCTTAAATCTTTTAGGAGAAGATGGGAAGATTCTTATAAAAGAAGCCGAACCGTTCAATGCCTTTGCGAGAACCCAAACTGCTTTTCAAATAAAAGCACCAAATATAGAGCTTGCAAACTTTATAACCTCCAGTGAAGAGCTATCTATAGAGGATGAAATAAAAAATGGTTTAGGATCTGTATATAATTTTAATGATCTATATTTTGAGTTAAATTCTAAAGAAGAAATAGCTTTTGAAGTCGATGGAAACCAGACTGTCTCTTATGGTCAAAAGTTTTTGGCCAAAGCAGATAATGTTCAAAAGGTTGATTTATTATTTTCGGTAAAAGAGGATGAAGCTGCCGCCTCAGGAGAAGAGTATAATTTTTCAGGGGATATAGTTATCTCAATACACAGGTTATCAACAGATATACAGTGCATAACGGATCCTCATCCAGATAATTTAATAGACTTTGATCCAGAGCCATCTCCGCTTATTGAGATGTCATATTCTCAAGAAGACCTTGAGGCATTAGGCTATAAACTAAACGGAACCCCACAGGTTGTTAGCTTTGATTTCTCCGGAACTCTAATAGCAGATCCAGGAATTGATCCATCTTTAGAGGTTGACGAATACTATGCGGTTCTTGTAAGCAGAAGGGGGGATAACAGGACTGGAACTATCGTAATGCAAAAAGGTTACGACAAAGTTTCTAAGAAGACTAATAATGGACAAACATTAAATGTAACTGAAAGTTTTGGAAAACAAACATCAAGATTTATTGAATTTGATCCAAATAACTTAGTGTACGTTGATGACATGGACTCATCTTTATGGTTTGTTGTTCATTCAGATACGATTGAGGTTACAGACGGAATAGCATACACCGACGATGGTCTTTTGGTTATATTGCCAAAAACAGAAGAGTATGTTGGCAGTACTGAAATCTCCTATTTTATGAGAAATGTAGGATTAAGTGATGTCTCTGAGGGGACAGATAATTTGCTGGTCCTGCAGAGGCAGGATGATTTTGTCACACCAGGCATACATCCTAGAACTGGAAACTTTGTTAACACAAGAGTGCAAGACTCCCCGTCTGTTTCGATTATGACCACAAAAGAGTGGGAAGACGTAGACGAAAATTATCCACCAATTTTATTAGCCAGAATTAGAGACAACAATGTAAGAGAAGCACAAGATATAACCGGAACCTTTGATAGGCCTGGATTATTAGGAAGTGATGAAATTATATTTGTAGAGCCTGATTCAGACATGTTGACCGAGAACTTGATAAATAGAATTATAACTCCAGATATGGATTGTGAGTGTAATTCTAGATATCGAATTGTTGCAGCAACATGCGCAAAGGTATATGCAGGCGATCTTGACAACGATGGGGAGATTACATCGAGTGATATTGTTGACCTGCTAAATGTAGTTGGAAACACTATAAATACAGAAACAACAGAGAGAAGAATTCTCGGTGGTGAATTAGATCTTATTGATTTTATAAAATCAGACTTAAATGACGACGGAACGGTTGATGGCACTGATATAGAGTTAATCGAAGATGCTGTAGATGGATATGTAAACTTTAGTGTTGAGGAAGCATTTGATGTATTAACACTAAAATTAGAAAATATATTAGAAGAAGATAATTATCCTGTTTTGTTTGATTCTTCAGACTCAACAGATTCTGCAGCTTCTGGGGCAACAAGTAGCGGTGAAGACACCGTCTCTTTCACAACAGAACTTGAAAATCAAGCATTGGCAATCAGACTTGGAGATCAAGTAACTATACCATCAGATTCATCTGATGCAGGTGTATATTTAGTATATTCAAAAACAGTAGATGAAACTGGAACGGGAGTCGTTCTGTCTGTTACAGATACAGATGGAGTGGATGTAAGCTTTTCTGGATCTAGCGGCTTTGACCTCACAGTTGCAAGTGGTACGAGGGTAAATCTTTATGCTGATAATCCAAAACTTCTAGATGTACCTTATGCTGAGAAAAATTGGTCAATATCATACATTGGAGCGCCACACCAAAGTGACTTTCTAGATGTATGTGATCTTAGAAGATATGTAGAAACTAATTTCATAGAAGAATTTGAAGAGACTTGCGTTTGTGACGAAGATTTGTGCATAGAAGAGGATGATTGCACCCCTCTATATAAAAACCAAAAGGTTTTACCAAATGACTTATTTATTCCAAGTGGAGAGATATATAAGGAGCCAGGAGTTCCGTATCATGGAGATATAGAGTATTCGACTATAACGATTCCTCTTCCTCCTGGAACCATAGATGATTGTGAAGTTGATTTATATACAAACTTTATAAAGGCAGATTCAGGAAAATGCAAAACAGAATCTGGATATCCTGCCATGAAGTTTTCAGACGGAACCTATGTTGGATGTGGAGATTCTGGAGCAGAAACGGATATAACCAAGGGTAGAGTTAAAATAACTCAATGTATTGCAAGTCTTTATGTAGACGCCTTTGTAGATGGTTATGCTATAGATGGTTATGCTGATGAAGAAGACATATCAACTTCGGCAGAAGTTATAGCAGATAATTTTACAGATTATACATATCCAAATTCTTTGGGATTTTCGGAATGGGCGTATGCCTCTGCTGGCAGCTATGTGGTTGCTTCTGCGCTTTCTGGGTGGAATGAGCCGGTTTATTTTGACCTAGAAACAATTAACGCAGGAGAAAGGTACGCAAGATTAAGCTATCCTTCTGGGGTGGATGATATATCTGGAGACTTTGTAATAGACGTAAGGATGTCTCGTACAATTTGGGATCAGAATGAATTAAAGTTTGGAAAAGTTGGATTTTTTACAACTTTGGTAATAACGAATGATGATGGTACAGAATGCACTTTAAAGCTAGGCTGGAGACAAAGTGCGTATGAAAATGTTGAATTGTTTTATAGCGGAGAGATTGTAGACATATCGGCAGGAACGGTGATAAGTGATTTTGACTTTTCGGTAGAAGCTTCGGATGACCTTGGAGACGAAATAAGGTTTAGACTTAGAAGGGTTGACGAAGCTGTTTTTGCAATGTATTATGATGACACCTTGCTTGATTTTTCTGAGAATATTACCGGTCAATTTATAAGAATAGGCGAAGCACCAGATGTTCAGCCTGGAAGTGGAGATGCTCAGGCTAAATTTGAAATTGCGCAATATGATAATCCGAATGTTGGAGTCATATATGCTACAACATTACATGATTTGGTAATTAGACATAGTTATTCATCCGAGTCTTCTTCCGAAGAGGATTCGATAACGATAAGTAGAGATTCGGATAGTTTGATAAACAGAGCAACAGTTACCTTCCCTATTCTATTAACGCAGAGAACAAATATTATATCAGCAACACTGAGTATGACTGCCGCAGATGTAATTTCTTCTGAAGAAAGCTTTAATATTATACCTTATGATATATTAAATGCAGATAATTTGGGCACTTTGATTGATTATCCTTTAGAGGAAAATGATTCTTTTGTAGTTACTTTTGAGCCAGGAGATGTATCAGTAGGCGGAACAATAGATGTAGATGTAACTACTTTGGCAATATATTTCTTATCTAAACCAGGACATTTGCCAGGATTTTATAAAGCGGTAATCATAGAGCCTAGCGCTACAGCGGAGGCTACTATAGCCATTCTTCCTTCGATGACCCTAACCATAGAATATGAAGATGTAACTACTGGAGTTATTTTCAAGGTTGGTGCAAGTCTAGATTCTAGTACTGGAATTGTTTCTCTGCAAACAAAGAATATTCTATATGACTCTTTAAACGAAGCAAATAGAACAGTTTTGAAGTTTGGAGTACATCTTAAAAAGTCTGGATTTGCAAATGATGATATAACTATAGGGATCAAGGACCTGGCAAGAGTTGGAATAGGAACTTGTGTTGATGAAACAGAGTTTGAAGAGGATGAGCTTTGCTACTTCATTGCTGGCAGCACAGCGACAGGAACCTTCGTTGAAGGCCCATTCCCCTGCTACTTCCATCTGCCATAATTTTTAAAAAAACAAGCTCTTTTTGGTATAATTACATACCATGAGTGCATTAAAAATTAGATCGCAGGCAATGCTTGGAACAACTCATTCTTGGGCGGTTACAATAAGGAGTTTGCTCAGAGAATTTCGAAACATGGGCAACACGTTGTATTTGAATAGTATAAATGGATATGATATGTGTCCAGATGAGTGGACAAAGTTTCGCAGAGAGTGTGTTGACGCAGATATTGATTTGACATACACATTGCCTAGAAATTTTAAACAAAGATTTAATAGAAATTCTAAATTAAAGTTGGCAATATATAATTATGAATCAAGTATCCTGCCGAGCGTTTGGAAAGACAGCATAAATTATATAGATTATGCCTTGCCTTCTAGTAATTTTTCAAAAGAAGTTTTTGTTAACTCTGGATGGCCGGAGGAGAAGTGTATAGTTATTCCTCATGGCGTTAATTTGCAAGATTTTAAAGATAAGTCTAAGGTTAGTAACTTTAAGACAAAAAAGAAATTTAAATTTTTAAACGTTTCTATATCTCATTATAGAAAAAATATAGATATTCTTGTTGATGCTTATTATAGGGCATTTACAGACGCTGATGACGTATGTCTTCTTCTAAAGGTTAAGCTTGAAAAGCCAAAATATAAATTTGAATGCGATGTAGTGCAGCAAATTTTAAAAGCACAAAAGAAGCACAAAGGAAGGCCGCTGCCTCAAGTTGAGGTTGTGCAGCACAAATATGATAGCATGATTCCATTGTATAATTCATGTGATTGTCTTGTAAGCGCTTCGTCTGCTGAAGGTTTTGGGCTTCCGCTGCTTGAGGGTCTTGCGGCAGGCATGGTTGTTGTGGCCCCAAGGTGTACAGGCCAATTAGATTTTCTTAATGATAATAATTCGTTATTAGTTGATGTAAAGGAAATAGACGCAACAGCAAAATATCAATACTGGAGGCCTTCGAAGGGAGCAAAGACTTATCTTCCAGAGGTGGAAAGTTTATCTGAAAATATGAAAATGGTATATAATGATTATAAAGATTTAAAGAAAAAATTTAAACAAGAGTCAAGAAAAACAGTAGAGAAGTTTACTTGGGAAAATGCTGCAAAGCAAATATTGGATATTTCATGAATATATTGGATTCACATAAAAAGATTAATTGGAAATCCAATGGTGTTGCTTTTTATGGTAAAAACATTATAATGAATGCTAATTCAAAATTAATCACTAGAGTATCAAATTTTGATTCTGTAAAAATAAAGATAATTGGAAAAAAAATTTCTGGCAATGGTTTTTTAAGATTATGTATTAAAAATGCGCAAAAAGAAATACTTTTTTCAAAAGATATTAAGTTTACAAAAAATTCATGGTCAGAACAATCTTTTGAGTGTAACTCTCAAATTAAAAATGGAATATTTGAAATATCAAGGGACAGAAAGTCTTTCGGAAGAGTTGAGATAGGGAGACTTGTCTTAGACGATGGCAGGGCTGATAATAGTTTAATAAAAAATAAAAAAATAAAAACCAACAATGTTGATTATTTTGATTTTTATTTAAAAAGTTTAAAAGAAATATCCATAAAAAAGAAGATAGCTGTTGTTATTCCATATGGGATATATGGAGGTGGAGAGGTATATCTTAAAAATATTTTTTCAAAAACCAAGGATGTTTTTAATGTTGATTTTTTATATTTATCAAAAAATACATTAGAATATGAAATATCAAATACAAATATAAAACATAAACATGTTGGTAATTTGAATCGTATGTCTGCAACTTTGAGTAACAATAGATATGATACAATTATTTTTTATAATAGTGCAAAAGTATATAATATAATTTCAAATTTAAAAAGAGATAATAAAATAAATTCAAACATTGTAGAGATATATCATAGTGACTTTATTTGGCAAGATGCTGTAGCCAAGATGAGGGAAAGAGAAAATATTGATTTTATATTTAGGGTAAGTAAAAATTTAGCAACAGATATCTCAGGTGTTTTAGATGAAAATAAAATATTTATGCCAGTAGGAATTGATACCAAACTTTTTATAAGGAAAGATAATGTAGATTTAAGAAAAGAATTAAAAATTGATAGCAAAAAAACAATTTTTGGAATGGTGGCAAGGCTTTCTCCGGAGAAGAATATAGAATATGCTTTAACCTTGGTAAAAGGTCTGTCGGATATTCAGCTTGTAGTAGTTGGCTCGGGCCCCCTTGCTGCGAGATTGCAAACTTTTGCGAAAGAAAATAAAATAAATAATGTTTCATTTTTGGGATATAGAAAAAATATTCAAGATTTTTATAATATTTTTGATGCGTTTTTATTGACATCGAAAATGGAAGGAACTCCAATTTCAATACTTGAGGCAATGTCATGTTCTTTGCCCATTTACTCAACTGGTGTCGGCCAAATAAAAAATGACTTTGGACATTTGGATAATTTTTATATATTAAATAAGTCTATAGAACATGATAAAAAGCTTTTGACAAAACAGATTAATATGCCAAATTATTGTCAAAACTTAAGAGATTATATAATTAATAATTATAATATTAATGCAATATCAAATAAGTTTTTTGCAAATATTTTAAATAGTTCATTAAATTTCATGGAAAAAACCGAAGATGTAATTATTATTTCTGGAGAATATATATGATGAGCAATAAAATTCCAGATATAAGGTTTTTCGGAAAGCCGCAAAGTAAAAGCGGATATGGAAATGCAACGATTAATATCAGTTTGGCATTTTCAAGATCAAATGTTCAAACTAGATTTGAATTAAATAAAAATAAAAGATTATTTGGAGAAGAATTAAATAGTTTCCAAGGCAGTCCAAAAATTGATTTTTATTTGCACACTCCTCCTTTCTCTAAGCATAGAACTAGCAATTATAAAATTGGATATTTTTATTGGGAAGCCAGTGTGCTTCCAAGGCTTTGGGCGAAAGATATACAGAAGAGCGTTAATGAGCTTTGGGTTCCTTGCAGCCTTATTAAGGCGGCTTGTTTAAAGACAGGCTTCAAGGGCCCTATAGAGATATTGCATACTCCATGTAATGTAGATATTTCTTTTTCGAATATAGCTATACCATCTCCTATGACAGAAAATTTGGTTTTATCAGATAAAACTTTTAAGTTTTATTCGGTTTTTCAATGGAGCGACAGAAAGGGATATACAGAACTTTTAAAAGCATATTATAAAGAATTTGATAGTAATGATAATGTTATTTTAATATTAAAAGTAAATCCAATAAAGAAAGGTAGCAATAATATTGCAAAAATTAAATCAGATATTTTGAAAATTAAAAAGATGATGAACAAAAAGAATCTTCCAAAAATATATTTGATTACACAGCATATAGACAAAGAGTCTCTTATGGGGCTGCACAGAGCCTGTGATGCCTTCGTGCTGCCTCATCACGGAGAGGGCTGGGGCATGCCTATACATGACGCTATGCTATGCGACAGCTACGTTATAACCACAGGGTTCGGAGGAATAACAGAACTGTTGAATGAAGATAATGCTTTTTTGATAGATCATAGCATACATCCTGTAAAGACTATGGATTGGAGCCCGTGGTATCAATCATATCAAAAGTGGGCATATCCTAAGGTTCCACACTTGAGAGTTTTGATGAGAGATGTTTACAAGGGCAAAAAAGAATATATTTATAAACTGGAAAACGCGAGATGTTTAGCTGCATCGCTGGATATAAAGTCTTGTTCAGAAAGAATAGAGAAAATATTGTCAAAGAAAAGGTTTAAAAGATTTTTATAATACTTAGGGTTTAATATGGCTAAAAAATTAAAAATAGCGGATTGGTTGGTGCATGGAGGGCATCAATATGAGTTTTTCAAAACAGGTCATGACTTTTTTTGCTCAAAGATTAACGGAAACGCTCCATCTCCACGGGATTTCGGGCGGCCCAGAAATGAGAATGTTAATTATGTTAAGGAGGAAAGGTTGACCCGAGGACGATATGACATTATTATGGTTAGAACCGGAATAAAGCCGCATAGGTATAAACCGGTAAGATACAAGAAGAGACCTTCTGTTGGCATAGCAGTAATGCAAACACACACACCATTTTCAGTACCGTCTTGGGTAAAGTGTATTGTATGGAACTCAAAAGATGTTATGGTTAAATACATGCAAACCTTTCGAGGCAAAAAACATTTTTATATTCCACATGGATTTGATCCAGATGAATTTCAAAATTTTTATGTAGAAAGAAATGATCGAGTTCTTAGTGCGGTCTCTCTTTTCGAGAGAAGAAGAAATTTGTTAGGATTTGATGAATGGAAGTGGGTGAGCGACAAGCTTGGTAATTGCGATTTGCTTGGACATGGAAATGATGACCTGAAAGAGTCAATAGGTTCTTTCCCTTTGGTCAAATTAGTTAGAACCTATAACAAATATGGTGTTTTCTTAAATACGACCACCAAAAGTGCAATGCCTAGAACGAGGGCTGAAGCATTAATGTGTGGATCTCCCTTAATAACAACAAATAATTTTGGTATAGATAAATATTTAGTTCATGGAAAAAGTTGTCTTTTCGCAAACACCAAGGAAGATATGGCCAGACAAGTTAAGAGGGTATTATCGTCAAAATCTATGCAAGAAGACCTTGGAGAGGCTGGCAGAGAGGCTGCAATTAAATATTTTAATATTAAAAAATATATCGAAAGATGGAACCAGGTTTTTAAAGAGGCTTTAAGATGAGGAAGCAATATGAATAAAAATGTTATAATCTGCATAGGCACAATAGGTGCGCCCACGTTTGATAGGTGTAAAAAGATTATCAACAGCCTTGCTTTAGATCATCCAAGGGTTTCTAAGGTTGTTATTATAAAAAACAAAACTCCTCAATCTGCATGGTTAAATGAGATGAGAGTAAAATCAAGAGGTATGAAGTGGTGCATACAGATAGATGAAGATATGTACCTATATCCTAATTCAATCAATAAGCTAATTGGTTTTGCAGAAAAAAAAGAAAAAGAAGGAGTAAAGATTTTAAATGCATCATCATTATTATATGATTTATTTTTAGAATCTAAAGTTGGATCTTTAAAAATTTGGAGTGTTGAACCATTACAGATGCTGGAGTTTAAAGATGTTTTGGGTGGAGATAGGGATTTCGCCAAAAGAGCAAAAAAGCTTGGGTACAATAACGTTGAGACAAGACTAGTTTTAGGAGAGCATGATTCTGCGCCAACTCCAGAAGTGGCTTTTAAAAAATATTTTGAATATATTCAGAAAATGAGGAAATTTTCTGATGAAAAAGGAGCAAAGGAATTTAGTAATTTTTTAAAACGAAAATGGCTAAAAGACAAAACTCTTATTAGCAAAAAAGCTTATGATGGAAGCCTTAAAGGTCTTCGGTCAACTATGATAAACAAGTCTAAAAGAAAATAAAGTATTTACAGTAAGATAACAAATAGGCTTAGATATGGGCAAAAGAAAAATAAAAGTATTTATAGTAACACCAGCATGGAAAAGATTTAATGTTTCTAGAGTTGTGTTTTCTAATTTTAATTGGATTAAAAAGTCTTTGTCAAAAAGTATAAATATACAGGTAGTTATTATAGCAAATGATTTAAATTTAAATATAGCTAAAGAGTTTGGGTTTCACACAGTAGTGTCCCCAAATCATTTTCTTGGAGAAAAATTTAATGATGGATATGAATTTGCATTTAAACATGGAGCAGATATCGTTATACCGGTGGGAAGCGATAGTTTGATATCTCCTGGTATAATAGAAAGAGGAGTTAAGCTGTCTAAGGTAAATAATATAGTTTTTTCGTCTATGCATTCTGTTATAAGAGAAGACGGAAGAATGATTGGACATATAAAAACAGCATCAGCAAAAAATAGATCTAACAAAGGTGCTTTGTGGCTATATAGAAGAGACGTTATGAGCAAGGTGGGCTTTAGGCCTTGTGATAATAGGATAAAAAAAGGTTGTGATAGAAGCACTTTGAAGTCATTGGTAGATAAAAAAACAAAATTCATTTTAAATGATATTAATTTTTACCAACATGTTGGTATTAAAAGCAAGAGTCATCAAATATGTAAATACAATGATTATAAGGCACAATTTGTAAGTCAAGCAGCAGAGCCTTTTAAGATTTTAAAGAAATATTATCCTAAAAACACTATAATTGATATTAAAAAATATTATGGAATTAAATAATGAGTAAGAAAAATTTGCCAATTGCATTTATTAGTCGAAGCGCACCATTTGTTGCAAAAAAGATTGCAGAACTTTATGGTATGCATTTTTTTAGATGGAAAAGAACGTTTCAACATATGGATAAAAAAGCAATTAAAAAGCCAATGAATCTTTTTATAATAGGCCTTTATTGCAAGGGTGGCTTTGAACATATTTTAATGCAGTATGTTTATTTATCTTCATATTTTAATAAAACTATAATTGTATTTGCCGGAACAGATTTAACACAACTTAAGAAGTTATCTTCTACAGAAAGAAGAAGGTTGTTCAAAGCCTTGATAAAACATAATACTAAATTTTATGCAGTAGGCGAATATGCACAACAGGAGGCTGAGGAATGTCTTCCAGAATTAAAATCTTTAAATACTCCTATTGGTGTTTTATACTTCCCTCTTCAGCATAAGATGCCAAATAAACTACCGCCTATGCCAAAGAGATTCAAAGTTGGATGCTATATGCCTCCATCGGCTGCTGATTTTTATGGCTTTGAACTTATAAGAGAAGCGTCTAAATTAGTTCCAGATGTAACATTTCATATGTATAGTTTGCAGGGCGCAGACAGAAAAGAGTACTCTCTCCCAAGGGGTTCTTATAAAAATATAATTTGTCATCCACGCTTAATAAGAAGTGAAGAAATGTCAAAATTTATTTCTAAAATGTCTTGTGGACTTAGGGTAGTTAAACATGATGGAAATCCTATGTCTTTAGCAGAGTATAATATTATGGGCAGATGGTTTATTTATAACAAAGAAATGCCATATTGTGATTTTTTAAATCAAAGAAATCCAGGAAAATTGGCAAAACTTATAAATAAAGTAAAAAACAGAACGAATCTTAATCATAAAGGCAGTTCTTTTTACAAAGAGAGACATGATAAAGATAATTTTTTTCGAATAATGATGAATATATATAAAGGATAGAAAGTTAATGAAGCATAAAGTATCCGTAATTATGAATACATATAAAAGTAATCAAAAATGGTTATCTGCGGCTATTGATAGTTATTTATTACAAAAAAGAGTACGAATACAGTTGATAATTTCAACAGTTTGTGGCGATTCTTCAATCAAGCTTGCTAAGCGCAAGGGTGTAGAGGTCGTTATTAGCGACAAACCAGGAGTGTTTTATCAATTAAATAATGCATTATCTCAAGTTACAGGAGATTGGTTTTGTTATGCTGCAGGAGATGATATAGCTTTGCCTACAAAGTTAATTGATGAAATTGAAATGTGTATATCTCAAAAAAAGAAAATTTGTTACTCTAGGTTTAGTCATGTTGATCAAGATTTAAAACTTAAATATTCACCAAAATTTCCAAATTATAATTTAAAACAACATTTAAAAGGAAATTTTGTAAATGATTGCGCAATGATGCGCAGGGATGTTTTAGAGAAATATAAGCCATTTGATGGAACGGTTTGTGGGAATCATGCTTTTTGGGATTTTTGGTTAAGGGTGGCAAAGAATGAGGGAAATGTTTTTGTTTATAATTCTAAACCAGAATGGTTATATAGACAACATTCTCAGGCGAAGCATATAAAGAGAAAGAACAATCCTGTTAGAATTATTAAAAATAATACTCAAAGGCTGGAAATGATAAAAAAGCATCATGATTTATATAAAAAATATGGATGTGAAGATATTATGAGAAATATCAAGTTAAAATTAAGTGAAGGCCTATGAAGATTCATTATCAATATTCTACAGTAAAAACTTTTCGTCCAACAAAGGGGGATTATATTAATGAACATAATACCTTACTTGCTCTTAGCATATTTAATAAAGTTTATTTCTCTGGAAGTAGAGTTTTCGCGGATAAGAAAACTTTTAATCCGCCCAAGAATTATCCAGAAACAATTGTTACAAGATGTTTGGCTTCAGAGTATGATGCTTATATAATTAGAGCTAATGCAAAATTGTTTAGAGCAATTAATAGTAAAAATAAATTTTGGATAGCCTCTCCATATAATAAACGATGTTTTGAAGAGGCCAAAGCAATAATTACTTTTACAAAAGCTTGGGAAGATACTTTAAGAAAAGGCATTCAGTGCTCTTTGAACCCAGATGGTATAAAATATAAAAATGTAATAACATTTCATCAAACTATAAATCCTGCCTTTAAGCCCTTGCAGTCTCATGAAAAAACCAAGAGAATCAGGAAGAGTTTCGGTGGAGAGTTTATCATTGGATACTTAGGAAAAATAAAAACTAGTGATAAGTATTTGAGCTTTATTAGGGTAATAAATAGGGTTAAAGAAAAATACCCTGGAGTGAAGTTTGTTGTTGGCAGCACAAATAAAATAGTTGATAGTGAGGGTGTTTTTTCTAGTAAATTTAATTATTTTGATATTCCGTATGTAATATCTGCATGTGATTTGACAATTTCGGATGGCGCATCGGCCCTTGGTGGAAAGTTAAAGACTTTAGAATCTATGGCCTGTGGTGTTCCGATTATTTCTCCAAGATATAGAAAAGAGCAATTAGGAAAAAAATATCCATTATTATATGATAGAGAGCGATCTGATACGAACAAGAATCTGTTGTCCGAAAAGTCAGAAGAGCAAATATATCAGATAATAATAAATTCAATTGAAAATCCTAGATTTGTAAAAAATCAATCAAGATATTTGTTGAAAAAATCTAAATTTTATTCATTAAAAGAATCTTCTGAACGACTAAGGAACGATTTAGAAAGGCTGGTAGAATAATGAGTGAAGATAAAAAAAACATAATTAATAAAAAACAAAAAATATTATGTATTTCTCCACATCCTGATGATATAGAATTTGGTTGCGGAGGTACAGTTCATAAGTTAATACAAAAGGGTTGTGACATAACATTTTTTGCAATGTCAAATTGTGAGAATTCTTTAGTTCATAATACAAATAAGGATTTAATGAAAGAGCTAAATGCTTCTTGCGCAGTTCTTGGTGTTGAAAAGATTAAAACTTTTGATTTTTCAGTTAGAAACTTATGGAGAAATCAAACAGAAATATGCAATTTGTTTTATAATACAAATAATACCCTAAATCCGGATATTGTTTTTTGCCCAGCCTCTTCAGACATACATCAAGATCATAAGATAATTTATGAATGTGCGTCTAGAATCTTTAAAATGAAAACATTATTAGGATATGAATTACCATGGAATTGTTTTAAATTTAAACCAGATTTATATGTAGTATTGGATGAAGAAAATGTCCAAAAAAAAACAGAATCTATATCAAAATATAAAACTCAAAAAAGTAAAATATATAGCTCTCCAGAGTATACGCAAGGTACACTAAAGTTTCGCGGCCATCAAATTGGCGAAGAATATGCAGAAGCCTTTGAGGTAATAAGAATGGTAGTTAAAATATAAGTTAGGTAAGGTTAATATGTTTGTAGATGATAAAATATTGGAAAGCATCAAAGGGTATGGCAAGACTTGTTCTGTTTTTAATATTAAAAATAATTGTATTACATTTGCAAAGAGTATTGATTATTTTGATAAAATAAAAGAATTTAAAGGAAAAGTATGTGTTTTAATTCCTGATTCATTACTAGATAATTTATTATTTAATATTCCTAAGAATATAAGAGTTGTAAAGGTTGACTCAAAAAATCTTTTTTATAACTTTGTCTTGATACACAATGAGTTAAATAAGGATACAGTACCTGCAGATGACATTATAGGCTCAAATTGTTCAATTCATAAGTCTGTAGTTATAGGCGTGGATGGACAAAATTTAGCTATTTCTTCAGCCGGACATAGAGTCTTTATGAAGCATATAGGAAATGTTATAATAGAAGATGGAGTAACAGTTGATGCGCAATCAGTTATTCACAGAAGCATCTTTGATTCAACTATAATAAAAAGTGGAGCAATAATTTGCGCACAGGTCAATATTGCTCATAATTGCATAGTTGGAGAAAACACATTTATAGCACCAGGCGTCAAGATTGCTGGAGGCGCAAAGATTGGAAAAAATTGTTGGATTTGGCAAGGTGCTTTGATTAAAAATAATATATCAATTTGTGATGACGTAATAATTGGAATGGGTTCTGTCGTGACAAAGAGTATAATTGAGCCAGGAACATACTATGGAACACCATGTGTTCGTATAAAATAGGAGAAGTATATGTCTGATTTAAAAGTTGGAAAATTTAATGTAATTTCAGAAGAATTTCACAGCGGAGAAGGTTGCGAGATTGGAAATTTTAATACAATTGGAGATGCTTCAATTGGAAACAATGTTGTTATAGAAAACAATTGTGTTATTGGGTCTGGTTGTGTTATTGGGGATAATACGCATGTTAGAAGCTTTGTTGAACTTAGACCGAATACTATTATAGGAGATAATTGCTATCTCGATAGTTATTTCCATTCATCTGGAACTAACAAGGTTGGTAACAATGTAACACTTAGGTTTAACTCTTGTCTGGCAAGAGAAGTTGTTGTTGATGATGATGTGTATATATGTCCAAATGTTATGACTAATTATGGACATCATACGGGTAGAAAAATAAGCGGCACTCATATAGGCAAAGGCTCTTTTGTAGGAACGGCTACTGTAATTAATTATGGAATTAAAATAGCTCCAAAGACAGTTGTCGGCTCTTGTTCTTTTGTAAATAAGAACTTAGAAGAAGGCATCTATGTTGGAGTGCCGGCTGTGAAAGTTGAGAAGAAATAATTAATGTATGGAAAGAAGCTATATAAATTTTCCTGAATTAAAAGATCATGAGGACATATTAGCTTGGGCTATAAATAATAATGATAAAATAGTTCTGGCAACATCTCTGGGTAGGCAAACGCTAATAATTGAAGAAAAGAATAACTCATGCTAATTTTTACTATATTAAAGAAGGTAGTGTAAGTTGAGTGATTTTTATTTAAATAATATAAAATATAACAAAGAAGCCCCAGACCCTTTATCATATGAATACGAGTGGGTCGCTCCGGGTTCTGGGAAAATACTGATGACGGTCGCTCTTCCGCTAAGAAAGATGGGAGATATAACCTGGATGGCCCTAGAGTCCCTTAGGCGGCAGGAGACATCAGTTAACTGGGAGCTTATAATGTTTGAGGATGGTGGAGAATCTAGGGAAGTTTTGGATACATTTGTAGGCAAGCTTCCGGGGTGCAAAAGAATATTATATAAAAGTATAGACCCAAAAAAAGACGGAAGGGTGTCTGGCAGGCATAAGGGTGCTGTTTTGTTAATAGATAAGTGGATTGGCATGGCGTTGGCAGCAAGCAATGAGTCAGTTGGGTATATATTGCATGCTGGAGATGATTATGCGCCAAAGAGAATGATAGATAATCACTTTAAAAATCTTCAAAATAAAAACTGTATATATTCAACATACCCAAGGGGTGTTTTTTATCATTACGCATTAAAAAAGAGAATATTTTATAACGGATATGCGTTTAAAAGTCACGGTAAAGACTTTTTAACAAATATACATTTACATAATGCTGTTAGGACAGAGGATGTAAGAAAAATAAGGCCGTCTTATTCTGACAAGGAGCGAAACGCTCTGATAGATAAATACATAAGAGTAAATATCTATAGAAACAGGGGAATAGACCCTACTGAAAATAAGTACATATATAATGTTGATGATATAGATTCAACAGATTGGATGACTGGGTTTAATACTGATGGTTTAAATACAATCTCCTATAGGAGAAAAATATATAATAACCCAGAGGCAAGATCTGCTGTTTGGTCATCTTATAATGATGCTTCTAAAAAGACCATAGGCTATTGCGGGGAGTTTGATAAAAATATTCCAAAAAATGTTTATAGGTTTATAAGTTCAATTTCTAAATCTAGAAAAAACAGATGAATTTTGTTTTTGTAGCTAGTATTATAGGTTAGTGTTGCGAGGCGTGGTATTTTTATGAAAAAATCAGAAATTACATTTCTTATCTCGATTCAAAACAAGATGGACTGTCTAAACAATACTTTTTCATCGATACGTGGCCAGATAATAAAACAGGGGTTTAATCTGTGTATTGTAGATGATAGATCAACAAAGAGCTCATTGCCGATTATTAAAAATTATTTTAATGATGATGATTATATTTATAAAAAAATTGATTTATTAGGCAAGTTTAAGCGGGGGCATGGGTTTGAGCTTGGATATAGGAACTTTTTAGATATTATACCGAAAGAGACAAAGATCGTTATTTTGCAGTCCTGTGATATTATAATGGGTGACAATAAGCTTCTTGATAGACTCGTGTCGGTCATTAAAGATGCTGGCAGTAAGGGCGGGTATAAGAGCGCCATTTCTGTTCCAAAAAATTTAAACAATTATCAAGTTTCTAAAGATTTATACAAGAGTAAAAATCTTTATAACTCCTTGGTCGCCCCAAAGGATTTATCATTGTGGGGGCACAAGCAAAGCACTAGTTATCCGTTTCTATCAGCTATGCTTGCTAGTGACTTTAGAAAAGCTCTTGATGCTCGCTTATGGGGGTCGGATGGTATTTGTGATATTATAGTAAGAGATACGTTAAAACGATTAAAAGTGCCTACGATTGTTGTTGATGGAACAGCAGTTCATCAGAGGCATGCTTCTGCTATGCATGAATGCACCTCTATATCATCTGCTAATAACAATGCAAATGGGTGTACCCATCCATGCAAGCCGCGTCGTAATGCTATAGCAAAAGGTAGCAAGTTTCCAATATATAGGGGAACATATAATCTAAAAACTCGTAAGTGGGTTAAGTAATAAATCAAAAGGAAGAGGAGATTGAATGTGAACGTATTAATAACAGGAGGTGCTGGATTTATAGGCTCTAATTTGGCAGATAGGCTAATAGAGCGAGGGGACGATGTCTATATAATAGATGACTTGTCAACTGGTAGTGATAAAAATGTAAACAGCAAAGCAACTTTTCTTAACGCGTCAATAGAAGATTTTGATGTATGTAAGAACTTTTTTAATGATAGTAAGCCAGATATTGTGATACATGCTGCGGCATCTTACAAAGACCAAACTGATTGGAGGAAGGATTCTCTTGTTAATGTATTAGGAACAACAAACGTTTTGAAATGTTCGTTGGAGCAAAATATAAAAAGATTTATTTATTTTCAAACGTCTCTTTGCTATGGGCATCATCCAAAGGAGCATCCAATAACCCTTTCTCACCCTATAGAGCCTGATAATAGTTACTCTATTTCAAAAACTGCTGCAGAGCAGTATATAGAAATGAGCGGCTTAGACTTTATTTCCTTTAGGCTTGCAAACGTGTATGGCCCAAGAAATTTAAGTGGGCCGGTTCCAACTTTTTTTCACAGGTTAACAAACAAAGAGGAGTGCTTTATATCGGATGCTCGACGTGATTTTGTATATATAGATGATTTGTTAGATATAGTTGTTATGGCAATGGACGGTGTTGGGGATTCCGGAACTTATCATATTAGCAGCGGCAAAGATTCCGCTATAGAGGACGTATTTAATCACGTTGTTGGAGCAATGGGTCTGGACTTTGGAACAAATGATAAGCCAAGCAAGATGTTTGGTAGGTTTTGGGACGATGTCAAAACACTTTTAATTGACCCGTCCAAAACTCTTGAGGTGTTTGGCAGGATACCAAGCACCCCCCTCGATGATGGAATTTGCAAGGCAATTGAGTGGTATAGTGAGAATGGAGTGGTTGAGACGTATACTCATTTATCCGCTGATGAGCTGAAGGTTAGGGCGGATGAGTATAGCAAGGAGTAGGTTTTTTAATGTGCGGAATTGCAGGTATTTTAGATCTCGACCGTGGTAAGGTATCTGGACTAGAAAATTCTTTGGGCGTTTTTAACTCCATACAGAAACATCGTGGGCCAGACGATAGCAATATATGGATTCATAAAGATAGGCATCTGGGGTTTGCACATAGACGACTAAGTATAATTGATGTCGATGATGGCGCTCAACCGATGGTTGGTGGCAATAAAAATTGCGTTACTTTTAATGGAGAAATATATAACTATATAGAGCTAAGAGATGAGTTTAGTGGCGATAATTTCAAAACAAATTCAGATACAGAGGTAATTTTAAAATCTTATGAAAAGTGGGGGAGTGGCTGTCTAGATCACTTTCGCGGTATGTTCTCATTTGCATTATGGGATGAAAAAAAAGAAACTTTGTTTTGCGCTAGAGATTTTTTTGGCATTAAACCATTTTATTATACAGTTATAGATAATAAGTTTTATTTTGCTTCAGAAGTAAAAGCCCTACTGCCCTTTGTTAAAGATATAGAAACCGATTTAGAGGCGTTTAAAGAATATTTAAGCTTTCAGTTTGTTTTGAGCGAAAAAACATTATTTAAAAACATAAAGCAACTTCTTCCCGGACATTTCCTGATTGTTAAAAATGGAAAAATAAAGGTTAAAAAATACTGGGAGGTTTACTATGACCTAGATTTTAATCATACTTCTAAATATTTTGAAAAAGAATTGCAGGTATTGCTAGAAGACTCTATTAGGCTTCATACAAGAAGTGATGTGCCGATTGGGGGATATTTAAGCGGCGGGCTAGATTCCAGCGTTGTATGCGCACTGGCTAACAAATATTCCGATGGAGATTTTGCCGCATTTACCGGGAAGTTCTCAGACGGAGAAAAGTATGACGAGAGCAAATTCGCCAGAATCGTTTCCGAAAGCGAAGGGTTTAGTTTAGATATATTAAACATAGATTCATTAGATTTTATAGATAACTTTAGAGAAGTCATCTATCATATGGACTATCCATCTGCTGGGCCTGGCGCCTTTTCTCAATATATGATATCGAAAAAAGCCTCAGAGCATAGAAGGGTTTTGCTCGGCGGCCAGGGTGGTGATGAAATATTTGGAGGGTATACTAGATATTTGATTGCTTATTTTGAACAATGTATAAAAGCAGCTATTAATGGGAATTTGAGATCTGGAAATTTTATTGTTACATATGAATCTATAATACCAAATTTAAAGTCTTTAAAGAATTACGAACCAATGCTAGAGAGGTTCTGGAAAAGAGGACTTTTTGAAGATGTAGATAAGAGGTATTTTTCTTTAATTGACAGAACTCCATTTTTAAATGATGAGGTGAATTGGTCTGCCTTAAGCGAGTATTCAATCTATGATAAGTTTAGGTCAATTTTTTATGGCAAAAATGTACAAAAAAAGTCTTATTTTGATCTAATGACGCACTTTGACTTTAAGACGCTTTTGCCAGCGCTTTTACATGTTGAAGACAGAGTCAGCATGGCGCACGGCTTGGAGTCAAGGGTTCCGCTTCTAGACCGGCCATATGTTGAGTTTGCTGCCACAATCCCATCCAATATTAAGTTTAAAAATGGGAATATGAAAAATATATTTAAGCAATCTGTTAAAAAATATATACCACAAGATATTATTAATCGCAAAGATAAAATGGGGTTTCCAACCCCCTTTTCTGCTTGGTCAAAAAATGAGATTAGAGACTTCATCATAGACACTCTTTCCTCAAGTAATGCAATAAATCGTGATTTAATTAATAATAAAAGTGTTATAAAAAAGATTGATGGCGAGGGGGAGTTCGGAAGGAGCCTGTGGGGGTTCTTGTCTTTGGAGGTATGGCACCAGGAGTTTCACGATAATCATGCTAATTTTAAAAGATTAGTTGATAGACAATAATGCATAAGGACACAGGAGGCTTTATGAAAAAAGACAAGTATATGGATAATATAGATATTACCGGGGTTTCTTCTTTGGAGCTAGAGCCTGCTGAGCGAGAGTTGGAATATGAAAAATATTATGAAGGTCTAGCGAGAAAAAACTTGGAGCATGTTCGAAAAGGCGAGGTTAAAACGCGCTATGGAAGAGCGCCGAATGACAGAGAGAACTGGGGCATATGGCACATAGAAACAGAGTCACACACTTTCCCGATTTTAAAGAGTCATCTAGACCGACTTTTTGGTCTGGATAAAAAATATAAAACAGGTTTGGATCTCGGCTGTGGGACGGTAACATTCTTTGACCTTATAGATGTTGAAGATTCAGTATTAATTGATTTATCACAATCGTATTGTGAGTTTATGAGAAAAAAAGGATGGAATGTTATGCAGGCAAATGCAGAAGCCATCCCATTGTCAGACAGATGGGCAGACATTATTGTTTGCTCTGATATTTTAGAGCATGCCCCATCTTTCGACAAGGTTCTTAATGAGGTAGAAAGAGTGCTAAGAGATGATGGTGTTTTGCTTGTAAGTGTTCCATGGAAGCAGGATTTAAACTTTCCTCAAAAAGCAAAACAGGGGTTTACGCATTTAAGAAGATTTGATGATGAAAATATAAAAGAGAGGTTTGGCGGCTGGAAAATTTTATCTTCGGAGGTAATCGAGGAGAAAAGATATGGTAAGAAAAAGTGTATAGCGACTATAAATTTAATACTTAAGAAAAAGCAATGAGCAAGGTAAAGATTTCTTTTTTTGGCGATTCTATATGTATGGGCCAAGGCGTCTCTATTCACGGCAACTGGATAGTGAATTTATCATCCGACTTGTATAAAGCGTTCGGAGATAGAATTATAGTTTCAATAAACGCAGCGAATGGTAGAACGACTCGAATGGCTTTGGAGGTTATGCCATATGAAATACAGTCAAGTCCGCCAGATATTTTAATAATTCAATATGGAATGAATGACTGTAATTACTGGGAAACAGATTGTGGTGTTCCAAGAGTTACGAAAAATGCCTTTAAGGCAAATTTAGAAGAGATAATTACAAGGGCCAGGGCATGTGGCGTTAAATCTATTTTTTTAAACTCAAATCATCCAACGGGGCGGTTTTGTTCAAAAATGTTATCAGCGGGTATAACCTATGAAGATAGCAATGTCGAATATAATGAAATAATCAGGCTTGTTGGAGATAATCCTGATGTTAATTTTATAGATATAGAGTTGGAGTTTGAAAAATTAAATATGGAGCATAGCAAATACTTGTTGCCCAAGCCAGATTTGCTACATCTAAACGAATTTGGGAATAAAATTTATTATGAGATAATGAAACCAATACTGCTGGATGATATATATAGTTATATAAATAAAAGTTCAGATAAGTAAATGTTTTTTTCTTTGGATAAAATAAAAAATAAAGATGTTGGCGTTGTTGATCACAAGGGCCCTCCGCTAGTATTTATTCTTGCGTCACCAAGAACTGGTAGTACGTTTTTGTACCAGTTGTTAATTAATATTTATAATTTTGGATATATAAATAATTTAATTAATGATAAATTTAACAGATCCCTAGCAACTGGTTTCGCAGTTACAAAGCTAGCGGGAGGCTTCAGCAAGAAAGTTGCTTATGATAGTTTTTACGGAAAGACTAATCGATGGTATGAGCCATCAGAGGGCTCTATGGTTTTTTATAATTGGTACGGTGGAGACCATCCGTCAGAAATTTATAGTGCAAACGCCAAAAACCCATCTGACATGACCGCCAGCATATCAAGAGCCTATAGCGTTATGAATAGGCCAATCATTTTTAAAAACGCATGGAATTGCTTTAGAATTAGAGACTTATCTTATAGGTACCCCAATTCTTTCTTTATTTGGCTCAGAAGAGATATCATTAGCAGTGTCGCCTCGGATCTTGAATCTAGATATAGTCGCGGCTCTCCTTACGTTTGGAATTCTGCGACTACTAAAAATTATGAAGAGTTATTTGGCCTGCAGCCCCATGAGCAGTCTGTTGAGCAGCAATATTGGTTTAATGACTCTATTGGTAAAAATTTAAACCTATATGCAAAAAATCGTTATTGTGAAGTTTGGTATGAGGATATATGCAATGATGTAGATGGGGAAGTAAGTCGGATCGAGATATCTGTTAATAAAGTTTGGAGTAATAGACTTATAAGAAAAGACAATATAGATGTTAACTGCTTAAAGACAAGCAGCCTTATAGAAGATAAGGAAGTTATAGATTATGTTTGCAAAGAAAAAGATAGATTTCGGGATTTTATAAAAAATGAAAAATTTAAAAGCTAGCATTATAATGTCAACATACAACAAGCCGGAGGTTTTGCCAAATACGCTCATGTCGATTGCTAGGCAAAAAACCTCATTTCCGCTTGAAGTATGTATAGTCGATGACTTATCAGATATTGATCCTGAGCCAATAATTAAAAAATTTCTTCCTGATGCTAAATATAGAAGACTTAGAAAAAACCATGGGTTTGCGTTTTCAAAAAATGTATGCCTGGATATGGTTTCTGATGATACAACAATAATAGTTCCTATGGCTGCTGATATTATAATGCTTAGAGATGATGCTGTAGAGAATTTGTGCAGTAGGGTTTCTGATAAAAATATTGTAATATCAGAAATATGTAATATGCGGGTTAAAAAAGATATGTATTTAAATTTTGATGCATTTTCCAAGCCTATATTGAGCGACTGGAACGGCGCATTAGCAAAAAGTTTAAAGCCAAATATAACATGCAGAAAGAACATGACCTCCTGGCTGTTTTTTTTGGGAGCTATTTTGAAAAAAAACATTATTGATCTTGGCTATAGGCAGGTGTCATGTGACGCTGTTTTGTGGCAAAAAATGGCCAAGGGCGGATATAGTGGTGACCTGCTTACGACTGTTAAAGCAGTTCATCAATATCATAAGTCTATTCTTATACCATGCAAGATTGACAACACTTGTGCTTTTTATTGCTCAAGAACAGTCAAAAACGGAAGATGGAAAGGTCGTGGTGGAAGGCCGAAGATCAAGCCTCTTAGCTTAATATAGGATTTTAGTATGTTTTTATGTAATTTAAAAAAGAAAGAAGAATACTTAAAAGAGCATGATATAATAAATACCATGCTTGAGGATGATAATTATGATGAAAAGATATTTGCAACACATAAGTGGCTTCTTGAGTCTGTAGAAAAAAGAATGATTTATTGGAATATATATAAAGATTTATTATTTTTAAATAACGGCAGAAGCAGCATTCTTGATGTTGGCGGTGGCTTTTCCTCGTTAACAAAGAAAATGTTGAAACATAATGACTACCATTTATTAGATATTATGGCTCATGATGATATTGAAAGAATATATGAAATAGAGTCCAAGCATGGTGTAAATTTTTTTATTAATTCTGATTGGAATTTATTTAATATAAAAGATAAATATGATATAATTATTGCAAATGATTTATTTCCGAATGTAGATCAACGACTTGAGATGTTTTTAGACAAATATTTGCCATATTGTGATGAAATGAGGTTGTCATTGACGTATTATAATAATAATAAGAGCTATAAAGTTAAAAGAGTGGGAGCAGATGAGGTTTTTAATATATTGGCATGGGACGGAACGAGGCTATCTAGGTCTTTGAGAAAATATAAAAATAAAATTATAAATTATAACCCAGACGCCCTGCTGGGCGGTGATGAGTCAATCTTTGCAAACGGCAGGCAGGTCTGTGTTGTTAGGGTCAAAGGCGATAGTTCGTTTGGCGCGTATTAATTTTGGAGTAATATGATATGAGTAAAACAAAAACAGATGAATATTGGGCGAGACACACCGTAAGAGCTCCAAGCTTTAAGTCGGCAGACGAATCTTTAAAATATTTGAACTGGCGATCTTCCAAGTACCCATTCTTTCATGAGCTTATGGGATTATTTAAAGCAAATAAAACACAGACTGTTCTAGATTATGGGTGTGGACCGGGGAACGATGTGGTTGGATATGCGTGTCTTTCTGACGCAAAGAAAGTTATTGGTGTAGATATTTCAAACAAGGCTATAAATTTAGCTAAAAAAAGATTATTGTTGCATGGCATTGATGCAAACAAGACAGCCTCTAAGGTCAGATTTGTTGAGATTAGCGACTCAGATTCGTCTGAAGGCGGAGTCCTAAAAGGACATGTGGAGGATAGTAGTATAGACCATATATACTGCCAGGGTGTTTTACACCACACAACAAACCCTAAGAAAATTTTAGAGGAGTTTTACAGGGTTTTGAAAACTGGAAGTAGCGCGAATATTATGATTTATAATCGAAACAGCATATTTTATCATCTATATGTTGGATACATCAAGAGAGTTATCAGGGGTGCTGCCGGTACAAGCGATGAAGTTTTCAAAAGATCGACTGATGGCTCGGGGTGCCCAGTTTCATATGCAACAGAGCCGAAAGAATATATTTCTTTTTGTAATAAGATTGGCTTTTCGGCCACATATAAGGGAGGGTACATGTCTGATACTGAAATGAAGTTAATACCAAAGCATTTAAAGAATGCAATATTGAATTTAAAATGCGAAAAAGAACATAGTGATTTCTTAAAAAAAATTAAGATAACTGGAGGTTATCCGTATTATGAGAATAAATTGGCCGGCATTGGTGGCGTTTACATATTAAACAAATAAATAAAATTATTACTTAAGGCACAAAGAACATGAAGATATTGAGCATCATAGGAACACGACCACAGTATATAAAGATTAAGCCAATTTTTGATTTTTGCAAGACAAATAATATTGAGCATAAGATCGTTGATACTCGTCAGCATTATTCTTATAATGTTTCAGATGCGTTAATAAAAGATTTATCTCTTCATATTGATTATTCATTAGAGATTCCCAATACTAACGAATTAGAATTTATTGCGGAGTGCATTAAGTCTTTATATGCTCTTCTTGTAAAAATAAGCCCAGACATTGTTCTTGTTTATGGTGATACAAATTCTACGTTTTGTGCCGCACTTGCCTCTTATAAGGTCGGTATTCCAATTGCTCATATTGAAGCTGGTGAGCGATGTTTTGATATGTCTGTGCCGGAAGAAGTTACTCGTACTTTTGTAGATAGTATTTCAAAATTTAATTTTTGCTCTTCCTTGAAGGCTGTGAAAAATATAGACAATGGTATTTACTGTGGAGATTTAGAGTATGAGCTTCTCAACGTTCTTAACCCAAAAATTAGTTTTCAAGATTTTGGAGTAATGACTATTCATAGGAAGGCAAATTCTTCTCCAGAACAGTTAAATAAGATTCTGTCTTTTTGCAACACTATACCATATGATATAAAGCTTTTTGCACATCATCGTGTAAAGCCTTTGCTCCAAGAAGAAGTTCCAGATAATATTATTGTATATGATTCATGTTCATACACAGAGATGGTTAAACAATTATCTGATTGTAAATTTATAATTACAGATTCTGGCAGCATACAGAAGACAAGTGCATTTTTTGGAAAGCGAACTTTAATTATGCGAGAAAAAAGCGAATGGAAGGATACAGAGATTAAAAATTTTGCAAAACTTGTTAGCTTTTCTGATAAAGATATTTCTTGGCTTTTACCAGAAAGAACTCCAAGAGACAAGTATTTTTATTTAAGCGATTTGCATCAGAACAAACCATCCAGTATTATCATATCCAGTATATTGGCAGGATAATATGGAAGTTCCACTTTTTGATTTACATCGTGTTTTAAAAGAATATAATAATGAATTAACATCTGCATTTAAAAATTGCATGGATCATGGCAGGTTTATTCTTGGCCCAGAAGTTGAGGGCTTTGAGAAAACTTTCGCTAAAAAAATGAATGCAAAGCATTGTATTAGTGTATCAAGCGGTACAGATGCATTATTGGCTATATTAATGGCTTTAAATTTGGAGCCTGGAAGCGAAATCATTGTTCCATCATTTACATTTATTGCTTCAGCATCTTCTATTGTAAGAGCAGGCCTAAAGCCTGTTTTTGTTGATTTGGCGCCAAATTCTTTTAAGCCATCGTTTGATACTATAGAGGGGGCTTGGACTGAAAAAACAAAAGGCGTTTTGTTTGTTCATTTGTTTGGTGAATCAACAAACTTATATGATATTAACCAATTATGTAAGAGCCGAGGGGCTGTTCTGATTGAAGATTGTGCTCAGTCTTATGGCGCTCCAGTTGGAAATGAGGGAATAGCGGGAGCGTTTAGTTTTTTCCCAGCAAAGAATTTAGGCTGCTTAGGTGATGGTGGGGCAATAATAACAAATAATGATGAATTATTAAGTAATATGAAGAAGATAAGGGGCCATGGATCTAAAGAAAAATATAATTATGAATTATTGGGCGGAAACTTTAGATTAGATACTATTCAGGCAGCTTTTTTAAACGTATTATTGCCACATTCAGACAAATGGATAGCTAAGAGGAGGGGCAATGCAGCTTACTATAGTAAGCATTTGCAGGAGTCAAAAGATCTCTTTCTGCCCAAGCATTGTAAGGGTCATTCTTGGAATCAATATACTTTAAGGACCACCAGAAGGGGTGAATTAAAAAAATATCTAGACGAAAAGGGTATTGGAAATGCTGTTTATTATCCTTATCCATTGCATAAAAGTAAAATATTTAAATTTAAAAACATATTAAAAGAAACGGAAAAAAGATGTGAAGAGGTTATTTCTATTCCAGTTTATCCCGGCCTTTTGGAAGAAGAGCGAGAATATGTTGTAAAAAAAATAAAGGAGTTTTTTAAATGACAAAATTTATTCATAAAATGTCAAATGTGTATGAATCTGCTAAAATTGGAGAAGGCACAAAGGTTGGGGCATTTGCTGAAATTGGACATAATGTCATAGTTGGAAAAAATTGTTCAATTGGGTGTGGTGTTTTTATTCCTGAAAATGTAATAGTTAAAGATAATGTTTTCATAGGCCCTCACACAGTCTTTACAAATGACAAATATGCTCCATCAAAAGGAAAATGGAGAAACGAGCCTCCTACGGTCGTTGAGGACGAAGTATCTATTGGGGCAAACGCAACAATTCTGCCTAATATTGTTATTGGAAAAGGAGCAAAAATAGGAGCAGGATCTGTTGTTACAAAAAGCGTTGTATCATATGCGATAATGGTTGGGAGCCCTGCTAGAGATATAAAGGAAGTGAAGTAATGAAAAGATTTGTCTTAATGGGAGCCGCAGGATTTGTTGCCCCTAGACATATGAAGGCAATCAAGGAAAATAATTGTGATTTGTTAGCAGCTGTAGATCCATTTGATTCAGTTGGGGTAATTGATTCTTATTTTCCAAATGCTTCCTTTTTTACAGAAGTAGAAAGATTTGATCGACATATAGATAAGATTAGAAGAACAAAAGATAAAATAGATTATTTTAGTATTTGTACGCCAAATTATTTACATGACTCACATATAAGATTGGCGCTTCGTAATGATTGTGATGCTATTTGTGAAAAGCCATTGGTTATTAAGCCAAAAAATTTAAAATATTTAAAAGCCTTAGAGGAAGAGACGGGTAAAAATATTTATAGTATTTTGCAATTAAGATATCATCCAACTATTTTGGAAATAAGAGAAAAATATAAAAATTCTGCAAAAAAAATCAATGTTCAACTGAAGTATATAACGTCTAGAGGAAAATGGTACCATTATTCTTGGAAAGGCGATCAGGTAAAATCAGGTGGTTTAGCCATGAACATTGGCGTGCATTTTTTTGATATGTTAACTTGGATTTTTGGCAATCCAATAAATAATTTTGTTGAAAAAAACACTATAGATACTGTTAGTGGAGTTTTAGAGTTAGAGAGGGCTAATGTTGAATGGTTTTTGAGTATAGATGAAGATAATCTTCCAGAGAGATTTGCAGGAAAACAACAAAAAGCATATAGAAGTATTATTATTGATAATAAAGAATTAGAATTCAGTGGAGGCTTTGCAGATTTGCACACAAAAGCTTATAATGAAATTTTAAATGGCAATGGATTTGGAATTGAAGATGTTTTACCCTCTTTGTCAATTGTTTATGAAATTCTAAATAAAAAGAATGTGGAGGACGGGTGAGTTCTTTCAAAATAGGCTTGATAGGAAGAGGCTTTGTCGGCGGAGCATTATATAAAAGCTTTGTTAAGAAAAATAAAAAAGTTATATCTTATGATAAATATAAAGAGATAGGAAAAGTAGAGGATGTCTTGGATGCAGATATATTATTTCTTTGTCTTCCAACCCCATATGTTGATGGTTACGGATTCGATCTGGGGGCTATTCAAGAAAGTTTAAAATTTTTAGCAAAGTCAAATTTTAATGGCATTTGTGTTATAAAATCAACAGTTGAGCCAAAAACTACACGGCGACTTGAAGCGCAATATAATTTAAAAATATGTCATAATCCAGAATTTTTATCTGAAAAAACAGCATTTGAAGATTTTCATAATCAAAAACATATTGTAATTGGAACAAACGAAGATGCCAAAAGAGATGAAGATGTTATAATCCTTTATAAAGAATTGTATCCTGATGCAAAAATTTCAATATGCAAATCAGAAGAGTCAGAAGCTATGAAGTTATTTTGTAATAATTTTTATGCAATGAAAGTTCAAATATTTAATGAATTTTATTTTATTTGCCAAAAGATTGGAGCAGATTTTCATGAAATTAAAGATCTTATGTTAAAAAATAATTGGATTAACTCAGAACATACACAGGTCCCTGGTAGAGATGGGCAAATAAGTTATGGAGGTCATTGTTTTCCGAAAGATACAAAGGCTCTTTGTCATTTTATGAAAATGTTAGGCTCTCCAAATGGAGTTTTGGAGGCTTGTATAAAAGAGCGTGATTCTATGCGAGATAAAAAATTAGAATAAGCAATTATATTGGATATTTGAATGGAAACAGTAATAGTAACAGGATCCGCAGGATTTATAGGCGGCCATTTAACAGAAGATCTTTTGAAAAAAGGATATAAGGTTATTGGCATTGACAATCTTAAGTCTGGCCTGCAGTCCACAGTAGACTTGCATATCTCTTATGATAATTTTATTCCGAAATATGTTGACATAAGATCAAACGATATTGATAAAATATTCAGAGATTTTAATCCAGATTTTGTTTTTCATCTTGCTGCTATACCGGGAGTTGTCCCCTCTGTTAAAGATCCTTTTATATCAAACAGTGTAAATGTCGAAGGAACAGTAAATATATTAGATGTGGCTCAAAAACATAATGTAAAAAGAGTTATTTTTTCATCTTCGTCATCGGTTTATGGCGGAGCAGAAGAG